>JAZFVR010000133.1:0-2097 GCA_036447835.1 Alphaproteobacteria bacterium
CTCTAAATGAGCCGGTTGGCGCCGAGCTCGACGAACGTGTCGATGAGCAGCTGCAGGACGACGATGGCCGCGGCGGTGAGCGCGTCGGTCGCCAGCGCCGTGCGGATCACGAACCACTGATACGCGATCACGTAGAACGTCGCCGCGACCGTCAATAGCGCGCCGGCCGCCGACGGCAAGATGCCGCTCGCGTCGATCAGTGCCGCGGGCAGGAACACCAGCATCTGCGGTATGCTCGCCCAGTTCGAGGCGATGATCAGCGCGAAGTATCGGTCGCTGAGGCGCAGCAGCCTGGTGATGAAGATGGCGACGACGGGGAACGTCACCCAGCCGATGCCGTAGGCGACGCTCGACACCACGATCACCCAGCCGAGTTCGTAGGGATCGGTCCGCGCCGCGAGCTGCAGGGCGACGAGCACGGCGAAGGCGGGCGCGACCAGCACCGCGGCGAAGAACGAACGCCAGAAGCCGGGTAGCGAGACGTCGAACCACGCCATGCCGCCGGCGTCGAAGCGCAACATCCGCAAGGCGCCGTAAAGCGCCGCGACGACATCGCGCAGGCTCGGCATCAACTCTGGAAGTAGGCGTCGAGCACGCCGGCGTAAACGTCGGTGAGGGCGCGCAGGTCGCCGGCCGTGACGCGCTCGTCGACCTTGTGCATGGTCTGGCCGACGAGGCCGAACTCGGCGACCGGGCAGTAGTCCTTGATGAAGCGCGCGTCCGAGGTGCCGCCCGTGGTGCCGAGCTCGGGCCTGACGCCGAGCACGCGCTCGACCGCGCTACCGAGCAGGTCGCTCAGGTGGCCCGGCGGCGTGAGGAACGCCTCGCCGCCGATATGCAGGTCGAGCTCGTGCGCGCCCGCGTGGGCCTCGCAGGTCGCGCGCAGCCACTCGACGAGGCTGTCCGCGCTGTGGTGGTCGTTGAAGCGGATGTTGAAGGTGGCGCCGGCGGCGGCGGGGATCACGTTCGACGCGGTATTGCCGACGTCGATCGTCGTCACCTCGAGGTTCGACGGCTGGAAGTGCTCGCTGCCCTCGTCGAGCGGCGCTTCGGTGAGCGCGGCGAGGGTGCGCACGAGGCGCGGGATCGGGTTGTCGGCGAGCTGGGGGTAGGCCACGTGCCCCTGGGTTCCGCGGACGTTGAGCCGGCCGGTGAGCGAGCCGCGCCGGCCGATCTTGATCATGTCGCCGAGACGCGTCGGGTTGGTGGGCTCGCCGACCACGCAGACGTCGATGCGCTCGCCGTTTTCGGCCATCCACTCGAGCACCTTGCGCGTGCCGTTGATCGCCGAGCCTTCTTCGTCGCCGGTGATCAGCAAGCTGATCGAGCCGTCGAAGCCATCGCCGCGCGCGGCCAGGAAACGCGCCGCGGCGGCGACGAAGCAGGCGACCGCCCCCTTCATGTCGACGGCGCCGCGGCCGTAGAGGACGCCGTCGACGAGCTCGGCGCCGAAAGGATCGACGCTCCACGCCGCCTCGTCGCCCACCGGCACCACGTCGGTGTGGCCGGCGAAGCAGAAGTTGGGCTGCTTGCGGCCGATGCGGGCGTAGAGGTTGTCGACGTCGGCGGTGCCGGCCTGCGAGAAGGTGAGCCGGTGGCAGGCGAAGCCGAGGCCTTCGAGCGCCGCCTGCAGCACGCCAAGCGCGCCGGCGTCCTCGGGCGTCACGCTGGGGCAGCGGATCAACGCCCGCGTCAGCTCGACCGGGTCGACCTCGGTCACGCCGTTCAATCCCTGAGCAGCTCGTTGATCGAGGTCTTGGCGCGGGTGCGCTCGTCGACCTGTTTGACGATCACCGCGCAATATAGGCTGGGGCCGTTGGAACCCCTGCCCGGCAGCGTCCCCGGCACCACCACCGAGTACGCTGGTACCCGGCCGTAATGCACCTCGCCACTGTCGCGATCGACGATCTTGGTCGAGGCGCCGATGTAGACGCCCATCGCGAGCACCGAGCCGGTCTCGACGATGACGCCTTCGGCGACCTCGCTGCGGGCGCCGATGAAGCAGTCGTCCTCGATGATCACCGGATCGGCCTGCAACGGCTCGAGCACGCCGGCGATGCCGGCGCCGCCCGAGATATGGCAGTTCTTTCCGACCTG
>JAZFVR010000134.1:0-4976 GCA_036447835.1 Alphaproteobacteria bacterium
CCAGCCCCACAGGACGTGGCGCGGGGCCGGCGGCGACCTCATCGTCGTCGGCGATCGCGGCCCGCTCGGCCGCTGCCTCGTCCGCGGCGAGCCGTGCTGGGAGATCGTCCCCGAGGTCGCGCCGCTCGCCGGCGAGGTGATCTTCGACAAGAACGCCTATGGCGCCTTCGGCTCGACCGGCATCGACGCTTACCTCAGGGAGCGCGGCGTCGAGAACCTGGTGCTCGCCGGGATCACCACAAACTGCTGCATCCAGTCGAACCTGCGCGAGGCGCCCGACCGCGGCTACGACTGCCTGGTGCTCGAGGACTGCTGCGGCGCCGTTACGCGCCAAACGCACGAGCGTTCGATGGCGATGATCCGCAACCCCGACGGCGTCTTCGGGGCCGTCTCGACCTCGCCGGCGCTGATCGCGGCGATTGCGGGCGCTTGATACCAAGGATCAATGACAAAGACCCATAGAGATCGTGTCCGCGTTGCGCCGGAAAGGCAAGGGAGCCGCAGGCGATGCCGGGGCATCGTCAAGGTTTCCTGACGCCCTCCGGCGCAATGCGGACACGACCGCGACGGCGGTTTCCCGTGGCCTTCGGATGTCGTTGCCCCCGCCTTGCGATGCCCCGCATCGCCGCGCCGGGCGCGCCTAACCGAACACCACGGGAAACCGTCTCTATGGGTCTTTATCGTTGATCCTTGGTATGAAGGGCCGGCGCCGTGCGCTGGGAAAAGCTCATCACCGTCGTCCACGCCCACGCCGAGGGCGAGGTCGGGCGCGTTATCACCGGCGGCGTGCTCGACGTGCCCGGCGCGACGATGTTCGACAAGAAGCGCCATCTCGAGACCGAGAACGACGATCTCAGGCGCTTCCTCCTGTTCGAGCCGCGCGGCGGCGCGGCGATGTCGGCGAACCTGTTGCTGCCGCCCTGCGACGCGCGCGCCGATCTCGGCATGATCGTCATGGAATCGACCGACTACCCGCCGATGTCGGGGTCGAACGCCATGTGCGTGGTGACGGTGGCGCTCGAGACCGGCGTTGTGCCCATGAGCGAGCCCGAGACCCGGCTCGTGCTCGACACCCCCGCCGGGCTCGTCCACGCCAGCGCCGCCTGCCGAGACGGAAAATGCGAGAGCGTGACGCTCGAGAGCGTGCCGTGCTTCGTCGACCGCCTCGACGCCACGATCGAGGTCGAGGGCGTGGGCACGGTGGCGGCCGACATCGCCTACGGCGGCGCGTTCTTCGCTATCGTCGATTCGCAGGCGTTCGGCCTCGAACTCGTTCCCGGCGAGGCCCGCCAGATCGTCGAGCTCGGCCAGCGCATCACCGCCGCCGCGGCCGAGCAGGCGCCGGTGGCGCATCCCGAGAATGCCGGCATCAACACCGTTAGCTTCACGCTCTTCGGGGGCCCGCCGCGGGGGCCGGAGAAGGTGCGCAGGAGCGCCGTGGTGATCGCGCCCGGCCGGCTCGACCGCTCACCCTGCGGCACCGGCACCATGGCGCGCCTCGCCGTGTTGCATGCCCGCGGCGAGATCGCGCCGGACGACGCGCTGATCCACGAATCGATAATCGGCACCCGCTTCACCGCCTCGATCGCCGGCGCCACGACCGTGGGCGGCAAGGCGGCGCTGGTGCCGCGGCTCTCGGGGCGCGCGTGGATCACCGGCATCGGCCATTACGGCCACGACCCCTCGGACCCCTTCGCGCGAGGCTTCGTGCTCGCCGACACCTGGGGCATCGGGGCCGACGACCTGGGCTGAGGACGGTTCGGCCGTCGGCAGCGCCGGCGGCAAGACCGCACCATCGAAGCGGGCATTAACCTTATCGCAAGCTTTGGCCGATAGGGTCTTTCCATCCTCCCTGTAATCTTGCCCTTTTGGCAAGAATTCCTCCTCTTTACTCGCCCCGCCTCGTGCGGGGCTTTCTTTGTTTGGCCGAAGCGCGGTTGCGCCCCCGGGCGGACGGTGCGATCATTGCCGATGGCCGGCGGCCGACGATGACCGACCGCCTGCGAATTCGGGCATCGCTCTCGACGACCGGACGACAAGGCCGGACCCTGCGGCCGACCCGTCCGGACGCACGACCGGCGCGCTCAGCGCGCACCAGGAGGAGGATGCGATGCAAGCGATCAGATGGATTCTGTACTTTTTTGCCGCGTTGTTCGTGGTCACGGCGATCTTCGTCGTCCTGCCGTGGAGCACGTTCAACGCTTTCGTCGGCTGGTTCGGGCCCTACGCCTATCCCGACGAGCCGCTCATCCAGTACAGCATCAAGGCGATGCTGGCGCTGTTCTTCTGGATCGGCGTGCTGATGTTCGTGGTCGTCGCGCGGCCCGAGAAGTATCCGACGATCCTGCTCGTCTTCGTCTGGCTTTTCCTGAGCTTCGCCGTGATCGCCCTCGGGCTCGGCTGGACCTACGGCGTTCCCTGGTTCTTCTATATCGATGCCGTCTCATCGGCGGTAATCGGCGCGCTGTTCCTGGCCTATCGCGCGCAGGCGGCGAAAGGCGAGGCGTCGGAGGGCTAAGCGCGCCGCCCCGCACCCCGAGCGTCCGTAGCGCACGGTTGCGCCACGGCCGCCGACGGCGCATCTTGCGCGTCGTTCGGGAGTTCGCGTCGGCGCGGGGCGGCGTCGGCGCGCGTTCCCCGGAGGAACAAGCGAAGGCGGAGGACGCGCCATGGGCGAAAAGCTTCCCAACATCCTCTTCGTCATGGCCGACCAGCTGGCGGCGCCGGCGCTGCCCGCCTACGGCCACGGGGTCGTCAAGGCGCCCCACCTTGACGCCCTTGCGGCCGGCGGCGTGGTCTTCGACAACGCCTACTGCAATTCGCCACTGTGCGCGCCGTCGCGGTTCTCGATGTTCGCCGGCCTGCTCGCCTCGCGCATCGGCGCCTTCGACAACGCGGCCGAGTTTCCGGCCTCGGTTCCGACCATCGCCCACCACCTGCGCGCGCTGGGCTATCAGACCTCGGTCGCCGGCAAGATGCACTTCGTCGGCGCCGACCAGCTGCACGGCTTCGAGGAGCGGCTGACCACCGACATCTACCCCGCGGACTTCGGCTGGACGCCCGACTGGGAGGCGGAAGGCGGGCGCATGCCGTGGTATCACGACATGCTGAGCGTGGTCGAGGCGGGCCCGTGCGAGCGCAGCCTGCAGATCGACTTCGACGACGAGGTCGCCTTCCGCGCGCGGCGCAAGATCTACGACGTGGCGCGCGGCGCCGACGAGCGGCCGTTCTTCCTCACGGTCTCGTTCACCCACCCTCACGATCCCTACACGATCGGCCAGGCCTACTGGGACCGCTACGACCACGACGCCATCGACACGCCGGCCTCGCCCGCGATTCCCTACCAAGAGCGCGATCCGCACAGCCGCCGCCTCTATCGCTGCACCGGCATGGACGCGCACCGCATCGGCAAAGCGCATGTGCGTAACGCACGCCACGCCTACTACGGGGCGATTTCTTATGTCGACGACAAGCTCGGCGAGCTTCTCGGCGCGCTCGCCGCGACCGGGTTCGCCGACAACACCATCGTCGTCTTCACCTCCGACCACGGCGACATGCTCGGCGAGCGTGGCATGTGGTACAAAATGACGTTCTTCGAATGGTCGGCGCGCGTGCCTCTGATCGTCAGCGCGCCCGGCCGGTTTGCGGCCCGGCGAGTGGCGCGCAACGTGTCGCTCGTCGACCTCCTGCCGACCCTGGTCGAACTTGCCGGCGGCGACGCCCCCGCCGAGGCCCTCGACGGCCTTAGCCTCTTTCCCCTCCTGTCGGGCGACGACGACGGCCGACCCGACATGGTGCTCGGCGAGTATCTCGGCGAAGGCGCCACCGCCCCCTGTTTCATGGTGCGCAGCGGCGCATACAAATACGTGGCGAGTGAGCCCGACCCGCCGCAGCTCTTCGACCTCGCCGCCGATCCCCTCGAACTCGACAACCTCGCCGGCCGGCCCGAACACGCGGAGATCGAGCGCAGCCTCTCGGGCGAGGTGGCGGCGCGCTGGGACGCGCGGGCGCTGAAGGCGCGGGTGATCGAGAGCCAGCGCCGCCGCCGCCTCGTGTTCACGGCGCTCGGCCACGGCCGGCCGGCGCCGTGGGACTTCGAGCCCCGGCGCGACGCCGCGGCCGAGTACGTGCGCAATCACGCCGTGCTCGGCGATCTCGAACGCCGCGCCCGCCTGCCCTTCCGCGCGCCGCCACCGCCCGATGGGCCGGTTAAGCGATGACGTCAATTCCACCTGCGCCCGGGTCGTTTCCACCGCGCACCGCAAACGGACCGCCACAACGCGCTTGACACGGGAGCGTCTATCGCCTATTTTGTGAGTGAACGCTCACTTGCGAAATGACATGCGCGATTCGACCGCCACCAAGGAGTCCATCCAGCGAACGGCGCTCCGCCTGTTCGCCGAAAAGGGCATTACCGAGACGACGATCCGCGACATCGCCTCGACGGCGAAGATCGCCGAGGGAACGATGTATCGCCACTACGCGAGCAAGGACGACCTCGCGTGGGAACTGTTCGCCGAAAACTACACCGCGGTGGGCCGCGAGCTGCGCAAGATCCAGAAACGCGAGAAGACGGCCAGGGCCCGGCTCGAGGGAATGATCCGCTACTTCTGCAACGTCTACGAGAAGGACGCGGTGATGTTCCGTTACCTGTTCCTCGCCCGCCACCGCCAGGTGCTGAGGCTGACGCCGCGCATGCCCAACCCGTACTTCGTCTTTCGCTCGGTGATCAAGGAGGGCATGACGCGCGGCGAGATCCCCAAGGAAGACCCCGACGTCGCCGCCTCGATGGTCTTGGGCGTCATCCTCCAGGTCATCGACACGGCGATCCTCGCGCGCCGCATCCGCTCCCCAATCAAGAAGCTCTCCGGCACGATCATCGCCGCCAGCCTGCGCGTGCTCAACATCTGACAATGCGCATCGCCATGGCACGAATACCGCTGACACCCGATGCGAGTGAACACACACTCATTTTA
>JAZFVR010000135.1:0-4203 GCA_036447835.1 Alphaproteobacteria bacterium
GGCGGCTTCGGGCCGATGCTCGGCCAGGCGCACCACTTCAACGCCTACGCGCCGATGCGCCCCGACGGCCCCGTGGTGCTGCCCTACGCGCAAGCGCGCTACACCAACGAGGCCGGACGGCTCTACCACGTTCTCGACAGGCAGCTTGCGGCCCACGAGTACGTCGCCGCCGACGAGTACACCATCGCCGACATGGCGATCTTTCCCTGGTGCCGGCTCCACAAGCGCCAGAACCAGGACATCGACGACTACCCCAACGTCAAGCGCTGGTTCACGATGATCGCCGCACGGCCGGCGGTGGCCAAAGACATGGGCAGGCTCGAGGACATCGTCGAGGGCTGGACCAAGGAGAGCTGGGAAGCCGCCTTCGGCGGCGAGCAGTACAAGCGGCGATAAAGCCTGACATGCGCAAATTTGAATCACAGAGACGGGGTAGATAACTCGTTCGGGAGGATACGCTGAATGATCGATCTCTACACCTGGCCGACGCCGAACGGCCACAAGATACACATCATGCTCGAGGAGACCGGGCTCGACTACGAGGTGATCCCCGTCGACATCGGCCAAGGCGACCAGTTCGATCCCGAGTTCCTCAGGATCAGTCCCAACAACAAGATGCCGGCGATCGTCGATCGCGACGGCCCCGGCGGCGAGCCGTACCCGATGTTCGAGTCGGGCGCCATCCTCATGTACCTCGCCGAGAAGACCGGGCGCTTCATGCCGCAAGAGACCGCGGCGCGCTACCGCGTCGTTCAGTGGCTGATGTTCCAGATGGGGCATATCGGGCCGATGCTCGGCCAGGCGCATCACTTCCGCGCCTATGCACCCGAGCAGATCCCCTACGCGGTCGAGCGCTACACCAACGAGGCCAACCGGCTCTACGACGTCCTCGACAAGCGCCTCGGCGAAAGCGCCTGGCTCGCCGGCGACGACTACAGCATCGCCGACATCGCGGTGTTTCCCTGGTTGCGCAGCCACGAGCGCCAGGGCGTCGACCTCGCCGATTACCCGAACGTCAAGCGCTGGTTCGACGAGATCGCGGCGCGGCCCGCGGTGATGCGCGGCGTCGAGGTGCTCGCCGAGAAGCGCCGCGCCGGTCCCATGGACGCCAAGGCGCGCGAGATGATGTTCGGCGCCGCGCAGTACAAGCGGCGGTAGCGACGGCGAGTTCGCCGAAACCGACGTGTAGTCTTTACGTCTTCGCCCGGGCGAAGCCCTTGAAGATGTCCTCTAGCTTCCCGAATTCGATGGCGTCTTCCGAGAACGTGAAGGTGCCCCGGCCGGCAATTTCCCGGGCCGCGCGGATGACGGCACCGAGGGCGAGCCGGGAGAACGCCGATCCCACGCTGATCCGCTTTACGCCGGCGGCGGCGAGCTCGGCGACGCCGAAGGTCGCGCCCGGCATCCCCATCACCACGTTGACCGGGCGGCTGACCGCTGAACAAACGGCCCGGATGTCGTCGAGATCATGGAGGCCGGGGGCGTAGAGCACGTCCGCGCCCGCCGCTTCGAAGGCCTGAAGCCGTCGAACGGTATCGTCGAGATCGAGGCGACCGTGCAGGAGATTTTCGGCGCGCGCCGTCAGGACGAAATCGTGCGGCAGGGACCGGGCGGCCTCGACCGCGGCGGCGACGCGCTCGGCTGCGAGATCGAAGTCGAATATCGGGTCCTCATGACGCCCGGTGTAGTCCTCGATCGAACAACCGGCGAGGCCCGTTTCTGCCGCGATCCGGACGGTATCGGCGACGGCTTCCGGGTCGTCTCCGAAACCCTTCTCGAGATCGGCCGAAACCGGAAGCTCCGTTGCCATGACAATGGCCCTGCAATGGTCGATGGCCTGTTCGCGGCCAATGGCGCCTTCCGGCAGGCCGAGGGAGAAGGCGAGGCCCGCGCTGGTCGTCGCCAAAGCCTCGAAACCCATGGACGCGAGAATGCGCGCCGTACCCACATCCCACGGATTGGGGATGACGAAGGCGCCGTCGCGCCGATGGAGTTCACGAAACGCCGCTCCCTTGGCGTGATGATCGGTTGCCATGAGTTTGCCCCTTGCGCTCGGCGATATTCCGCTCAGCGTAAATCGAATTTAGGCGCTACAGAACATAACAGGAACGATAGTCTGCTCGGCAATGAAAGTCAATGCCTGAACCGTTGGCCGTAGGCGCGGTGCTCTGTTACGGTGCGCGGCCGCAGAGACGGGAACAACGACACAAACGGGGCGCCTACGCCATGACCGAAGATACGGTGCTCAAGCCGGAGACGCTGGCGGCGCAGGCGCTGGGCTGGGACGAGCCGGCATACGCGGGCGTCGTGCCGCCGGTCTACCCGTCGACGACCTTCGCCAAGCAGGCGCACGCCCAGGGGCGCGTCGGGCGCATTTACAGCCGCGACGCCAACCCCAGCTACGACCAGGCCGAGGCGCTCTTGAATGCCCTCGAGGGCGGCGCCGGCTGCCGCCTGTTCGCCTCCGGCATGGCGGCGGCGAGCGCCGTGTTCCAGGCGCTCGAGCCTGGCGATCACGTGGTGCTGCCGACGGTCGCCTATCACGGGGTGCGCAAATGGGCGAAGGTGCATGGCGCCCACTGGGGGCTCGACGTCGAGTTCGTGCCCAACGGCGATTTGCCTGCGCTCGAGGCCGCCATGCGCCCGGGCACGACGAAGCTGGTGTGGGTCGAGACACCGTCGAACCCGATGTGGGACGTCGCCGACATCGCCGCGAGCGCCGAGATCGCACATTCCGTCGGCGCCCGGCTCGGCGTCGATTCGACCGCGGCGACGCCGGTGCTGACGCGCCCCGTCGCGCTCGGCGCCGACGTCGTCATGCACTCGGCGACCAAGTACCTCAACGGCCACTCCGACGTGGTCGCCGGCGCGCTGGTGACCGCACGCGACGACGACTCCTGGCAGCGCATCTCGGCACTGCGCCACGACGCCGGCGCCGTGCTCGGGCCGTTCGAGGCGTGGCTGCTCTTGCGTGGCATGCGCACGCTCTACTTGCGCGTGCGCGCGTGCTCGGAGACCGCGCTCGCACTTGCCGGGCACTTCGACGGCCACCCCAAGATCGAACGGGTGCTCTACCCCGGGCTCGCGAGCCACCCCGGCCACGCAATCGCGGCGCGGCAGATGACGGGCGGCTTCGGCGGCATGCTGTCGCTGCGCGTGCGCGGCGGCGCCGAAGAGGCGCTCGCGGTGTCGGGCGCGGTGAAGGTGTTCAAGCGCGCCACCTCGTTGGGCGGCGTCGAGAGCCTGATCGAGCACCGCGCCAGCATCGAACCGCCCGACAGCCCGGTGCCCGCCGACCTGCTGCGCCTCTCGGTCGGCATCGAGGACGCCGACGATCTCATCGCCGATGTGGAGCAGGCGCTCGCCGCGATATGATGTGTAGCGCGCCGTGGCAATATTGTTTGTCACCACAGAGGCACAGAGGAACGAAGGCGTAAGCAATGAGCATTAAGCAATAAGCTTATTGCTGAAAGCTTACGGCTAACGGCTTTCTTGTTCTCTGTGCCTCTGTGGTGAATCCTGGATTCGGGAGGGCAGAGTAAGTGATAGACCTCTATACGTGGTCGACGCCCAACGGGCGCAAGGTCTCGATCATGCTCGAGGAGCTCGGGCTCGCCTACGAGGTGTTTCCGATCGACATCACCAAGGGCGAGCAGCACGACCTCGATTTCCTCACGATCAGCCCCAACAACAAGATTCCGGCGATCGTCGATCACGACGCGGCCGATGGTGGCGCGATCTCCATGTTCGAATCGGGGGCGATCCTGATCTATCTCGCCGAGAAGTGCGGCCGCCTGCTGCCCACCGGGTTCCGGGCGCGCCTCGAGACGCTGCAGTGGCTGATGTTCCAGATGGGCAACGTCGGCCCGTTCTTCGGCCAGGCGCACCACTTCCGCCGCTTCGCGCCCGAGCAGGTGCCTTACGCCATCGAGCGCTACACCAAGGAGACGCGGCGGCTCTACGGCGTCATGGACAAGCACCTGACCACTGCCGAGTACCTCGCCGCCGGCGAATACACCATCGCCGACGTCGCTACCTTCCCCTGGGCCGCGCGCCATCCGTGGCAGGGCGTCGACCTCGCCGAGTTCCCCAACGTCAAGCGCTGGTACGACGCGATCTGGGAGCGCCCGACGGTGCAAAAGGGCTATGACGTGCCGTGAGCGCGCTCCTGGAAAGGCCTGCGGTGAGGCGGGTGCAGGCGGC
>JAZFVR010000136.1:0-2849 GCA_036447835.1 Alphaproteobacteria bacterium
ACCGGGACGGCGGTTTCCCGTGGCCTTCGGATGTCGTTGCCCCCGCCTTGCGATGCCCCGCATCGCCGCGCCGGGCGCGCCTAACCGAAGACCACGGGAAACCGTCTCTATGGGTCTTTATCATTGATCCTTGGTATGAGACCGGCGCGGCGCTCGAGGGGCTCGGCGCCGCTCGGCGCGCCATCACGGTTGCGTGCGCGACACCGCCTTTGCGCTGGCGGGCGCGGGGTCGATGGATTATTTTCATCGGCAGGACCGTTCGCACACGGTGCGCCGCTCGAGAGCGCCCGCGACGCGCCGCCCGGCGGCCCAATCGACGGAAGCACCCAGACGGGGATGTGACATGACAATCAGGCTTGCCATCCTGGCCGTCGCCGCCGCGCTCGTCCTGGCGCCGACCACGGCCGGGGCGTTCAGGCTCTCGAGTTCGTCGTCGGACAAGAAGGCCGATTCGGCGGCGAGCGCCTCCTTCACGGCCGGCAAGAAGGCGGCCGACGGCGGCGACTTTGCCACGGCGGTCAAGCACCTCACGAAGGCGGTCGAGGCCGACCCGAGCAACGCCGACGGCTTCAACCTGCTCGGCTTCAGCTACCGCAAGCTCGGCGATGTCGAGACCGCGTTCGCGCATTACAAGTCGGCGCTGAAGCTGAACCGCAACCACCGCGGCGCCAACGAGTACATCGGCGAGCTCTATCTCGAGACCGGGGACCTCGCCATGGCCGAGAAGCACCTCACCGCCCTGGGCAAGGTTTGCGCGTATTCGTGCCCCGAGTACAAGGAGCTCAAGACCGCCGTGAAGGCTTACAAGGTCGCTCGGGGCAGTTGAGCGCCGTGGTTGCCGGCGTGCTTGCCGCACGGTGCGCAGCCTCGTGAGCGACCGCGCGCTCGTCCTCGATTTCGGTGGGCAGACGACGCAGCTGATCGCGCGGCGCTTGCGCGAGAGCGGCGTCTATTGCGAGATCCGCCCCTGCAACGTCGGCGATGCCGAGATCGCCGCCTTCGCGCCCAGGCTGATCGTGCTCTCGGGCGGGCCGGCGTCGGTCACCGCCGCGGAGACGCCGCGCGCACCGGCGTGCGTCTTCGAGCTTGGCGTGCCGGTACTCGGCATCTGCTACGGCCAGCAGGCCATGTGCGCCCAGCTCGGCGGCCGGGTCGAGAGCGCCGAGCACCACGAGTTCGGGCGCGCCTTCCTCCACGTCACCGACGCCTGCGCGCTGTTCGAGGGGTTGTGGGAGCCGGGCGCGCGTGAGCAGGTATGGATGAGCCACGGCGACCGCGTCACCGCGCTTCCCCCGGGCTTCCGCGCCGTCGCCGAGAGCGAGGGCGCGCCGTTCGCCGTCATCGCCGACGACGAGCGCCGCTTCTACGGCGTGATGTTCCACCCCGAGGTCGTGCACACGCCGCACGGGGCGGCGCTGCTCAAGAACTTCGCCTTGCGCGTGGCGGGGTGCCACGGCGACTGGACCATGGCGGCGTTCCGCGGCCACGCGGTGGCGCGGGCGCGCGAGCGGATCGGCTCGGGGCGCGTCATCTGCGGCGTCTCGGGCGGCGTCGATTCGTCGGTCGTCGCGGTGCTGCTGCACGAGGCGGTCGGCGACCGGCTGGCCTGCGTCTTCGTCGACACCGGGCTGTTGCGCGAGGGCGAGGGCGAGCAGGTGGTGAGGCTGTTCCGCGACCGCTTCAACATCAGCCTGGTGCAGCGCGACGCGCGCGCGCTGTTCATCGACAAGCTCGCCGGCGTCAGCGACCCGGAAGAGAAGCGCAAGGTGATCGGCGCCACCTTCATCGACGTCTTCGATGAGGAGGCCGCGAAGCTCGGCGGCGCCGACTTCCTGGCCCAGGGGACGCTCTACCCCGACGTCATCGAATCGGTGTCGTTCACCGGCGGCCCCAGCGTCACCATCAAGTCGCACCACAACGTCGGCGGGCTGCCCGAGCACATGAACCTCGACCTCGTCGAGCCCCTGCGCGAGCTGTTCAAGGACGAGGTGCGCGCGCTCGGGCGCGAGCTCGGCCTGCCCGAGGCGATGGTCGGTCGCCACCCCTTCCCGGGGCCGGGGCTCGCCATCCGCGTCCCCGGCGAGGTGACGGCCGAGAAGCTCGCGATCTTGCGCCGCGCCGACGCCATCTACCTCGAGGAGATCAGGAACGCCGGCCTCTACGACGCCATCTGGCAGGCGTTCGCGGTGCTCTTGCCGGTGAGGAGCGTCGGCGTCATGGGCGATGCGCGCTCCTACGAGCACGTCTGCGCGCTGCGCGCGGTGACCTCGACCGACGGCATGACCGCCGACGTCTACCCCTTCGCGCCCGAGTTCCTCGCCCGCGTCGCCACGCGCATCGCCAACGAGGTGCGCGGCATCAACCGCGTCGTCTACGACGTGACTTCCAAGCCCCCCGGCACCATCGAGTGGGAGTAGGGGCGGGTTTCGAGCCCGCCCCTACGGCGCTTCGGCGGGCGCGCGTCGCGAGCACGGCTCCCCCCACACAGCAAGGCCCCGCCGTCCTTCACGGATCGGGCGGGGCCGATTTTCGTGGCCGGCTCGCGGCCACCCCCCGGCCACAGCCGGGTCAATTTTCAGCTCAAGTCACTCGATTGTCTGAGCACGCGATCTGTCGGGCGGCGTCATTTTCCGAACCCCCCTGCAAAGGGTTGTATCCCCCATATCGACCATTTCCGCCCGCCGGTCAAGCGCCGGATAGTGTCCCAGTTTGAAAACCTGCCGAGCCAACGCCCCGGACGCCCGCTTTTAGCCGATCATGCCCGCTTTACACCCAACAACGGAAATTGGCGCAGGATCACCGGTGCTTCTGCCCCCGTTCCAAAGCCCGCAGTCCCAGCGAGGTCATTT
>JAZFVR010000137.1:0-12172 GCA_036447835.1 Alphaproteobacteria bacterium
AGCGCGACGTGGTCGCGGAGCCCGGCGCGCAGGACGAAGTCCGCGCCCGAGGGGGTGAACGCAGTTTCGCGCCACGCAGGCGGCAGCTCCTTGAGGCTGCCCGCGCCGTAGCGCGCCGCCCGCGCACGCTCGAGCAGGTGCTCGTCGGCGTCGGTGGCGACGACCTCGAAGGCGACCGGCGGCGACCGCACCGCCGCCGCCAGGACCCAGGCGATCGCCAGGCTGTACGGCTCCTCGCCCGAGGCGCAGCCGGCGCTCCAGCATCTGAGCCGCCCCTCGCCGCGGTCGGCCGCGGCCCGCGCCAGGTCCGGCAGCACGACCTCGCCGAGATGGACGAACACCCCGCGGTCGCGCCAGAAACGCGAGATGGGGATGCGGCACAGGCCGTCGAGCACCCGCCATTCTTCGGCACAGGTCTCGAGGTGGGCGCGGTAGGCGGCGACGTCGGCGAGCCCGAGCGCGCGCAGGCGGCGGTCGATGCGCTTGCCCACCTGCCGCCGCACGCGGCGAAAACCCGCCCAGCGCAGCCCGAGGCGCGGCAACGCCCATTGCAGAAAGGCGACGCACGCGGTGTCCTCCATGCGCCCATCCCCCGCCCCCGCGCGCAGGCGAAATTGCCTTTGCGTCGCCTTCAGCTATACCATGTCGGCCGCGTTCCACGACCGTCGCGCAACCATGGCACCCTCCCTCGACCGCCCGCTCCATCCAGCTGCGCTCGGCCGCGCGATGCGCGCGATCCCCGGATGACCGCGCCGATGGCGATGGTCCACGTCGTCGGCGCCGGGCTCGCCGGTCTCGCCTGCGCCGTGCGCCTCGTGGGCGAAGGGCGCACGGTTGCGCTCTACGAGGCCGCGGGCCAGGCCGGCGGGCGCTGCCGCTCGCTGTTCGAGCCGACGCTCGAGCGCTCGATCGACAACGGCAACCACTTGCTGCTCGGTTGCAACGACGCGACCATGGCCTATCTCGACGCCATCGGCGCGCGCGGCAGCCTGCGCACGGCGCCCGAGATCGTGTTTCCCTTCCTCGACTTACGCTCGGGCGTGCGTTGGACGCTTCGCCCCAACCCCGGGCGGCTGCCGTGGTGGCTGCTGGTGCCGTCGCGGCGCGTCCCCGAAAGCCGCCTGGGCGACTATCTGGGGGCGCTGCGCCTCGCCCGCGCGCCGGCGCACGCCACCATCGCCGACGTGTTCGACACCGGCGATCCCTTCTTCGAGCGCTTCTGGCAGCCCCTCGTCGTCGCCGTGCTCAACGCCGCACCCGGGGACGCGGCGGCGCGCCTCATGTGGCCGGTGATGAAGCTCAGCTTCGGCCGCGGCGGCGACGCCGCACGCGCCTACGTTGCCCGCGACGGCTTGTCGGCGAGCTTCGTCGACCCGGCGCTCGCCCGGCTCGGCGCGCGCGGCTGCGAGGCGCGCTTCGGCTGGCGCCTGCGCGCCGTCGAGCGGCGCGACGGGCGCGCGTTGCGGCTCGACTTCGGCGACCGTGCCGTGGAGGTCGGCGCCGACGATTCGGTGGTCCTGGCGCTGCCGCCGGCGCGCATCGCCGAGATGCTGCCCGGGATCACCGTTCCGCGCGGCAGCCGCGCCATCGTCAACGCGCATTACCGGCTGCCACGGCCGGCGGCGCTCCCCGCGGGCTCGCCCTTCATCGGCCTCGTGGGCGGGCAGGCGCAATGGATGTTCCTACGCGACGACGTCGCCTCGGTCACGGTGAGCGCCGGCGACGCGATGATCGACACCGCGGCGGACGAGATCGCGGCGCTGCTGTGGACCGACGTCGCCCGCGCCCTCGACCTCGGGTCCGCGCCGCTGCCGCCGTACCGCATCGTCAAGGAGCGCCGCGCCACCTTCGCCCAGACGCCGACGGAAGCGGCGCGGCGGGCGCCGGCGCGCACCGCCTGGGCCAACCTGTTCCTCGCCGGCGACTGGACCGACACCGGCCTGCCGGCGACGATCGAGGGCGCCGTGATCTCGGGCCACACCGCGGCGCGCCTTGCGTTGGCGCGTTGACGCGGTGCAAGATGGTGCTCACGGTGGGGGGTCGACATGCTAGACTTCGGCCGATAAAGAGCAGGGAGGGGCACGATGGCCAAGGCCATCCACACGATGATCCGTGTCCTCGATCTCGACAAGTCGATCGACTTCTACCGCGACGCCTTCGGCCTCGGCATCGCCGACCGCTTCGATTTCGACGGCTTCAGCCTGGTCTATCTGCGCAATGACGAGAACGACTTCGAGATCGAGCTGACCTGGAACGAGGGCCAGGCCGAGCCTTACACCCACGGCTCGGGCTACGGCCACGTCGCGGTGGCGGTCGACGACCTCGACGCGGAGCACGAGCGCTTCGCCGGTCTCGGCCTCGATCCGCAGCCGATCAAGGAGTTCCATCGCGACGGCGACCTGATGGCGCGCTTCTATTTCGTCCAGGACCCGGACGGCTACAAGATCGAGGTGCTGCAACGCCACGGGCGCTACCGCTGATCCGCAGCCGAAGGAGAACCCCACCGAACTACCGCCTCAATAAATCAAAGGGAGGACCGAATGAGCAAGAAAGGCATGAACCGCCGCCAGTTCCTGCAATCGAGCGGGCTGGCGGTCGCCGGCGCCGTGACCGCCGGCTCGGTGAGCATGATCGCCGACCCCAAGGGGGCGTGGGCGCTTTCGCTCGACGCGCTCGACCGCCACACCGCCGAGACCCTGGTCACGGTGTGCCGCCAGATGTATCCCCACGATGCCGTCGGCGACGTCTACTACGCGCGCGTCGTCGAGGCGCTCGACCAGAAGGCGGCG
Source organism: Alphaproteobacteria bacterium (assembly GCA_036447835.1). Taxonomy (GTDB): domain Bacteria; phylum Pseudomonadota; class Alphaproteobacteria; order JAAXGF01; family JAAXGF01; genus JAZFVR01. The sequence goes on from JAZFVR010000137.1 coordinate 2,790, forward strand.
GCCGATTCGGGCGTCGCCAAGTTGCTCGAGGGCGGCGTCGCCGAGCTCGACGGCGTCTACAATATCGCCTGGCTCGACCTGAGCGACGGCCACCAGATCGCCGCGCTCGAGAGCATCGAGAGCGGCGATTTCTTCCAGACCGTACGCGGCACCACCGTCGGCACGCTCTACAACGACCCGCTGCTGTGGCGCCACTTCGGCTACGAGGGCTCGTCGTTCGAATACGGCGGCTATGTCAACCGGGGCTTCGACGACCTCGGCTGGCTGCCCGACGTGAGCTAAGGGGAGGATCGAAAAATGGCGAAATACGACCTCAACGACGACAGCGTCGTCGTCGTCATCGGCTCGGGCGCCGGCGGCGGCACGCTCTCGAACGAGCTGTGTCAGAAAGGCGTCAAGGTGGTCTGCCTCGAGGCCGGCAAGCGCTACACGATCGACGACTTCGTCAACAACGAGTGGCCGATGTTCGGCAAGGTCTCCTGGCTCGACAAGCGCACCACCTCAGGCACCTGGCGCGTCGCCAAGGACTTCGCCGGCCTGCCGGCGTGGATCTGCAAGACCGTCGGCGGCACCACGACGCACTGGGCCGGCGCCTCGCTGCGCATCCGGGAGCACGAGTTCCGCGCGCGCTCGGTCTACGGCGACGTCGCCGGCGCCAACCTGCTCGACTGGCCGCTGACGCTGGCCGATCTCGAGCCCTACTATGACCGCGCCGAGAGCAATCTGGGGGTGACCGGCACCCACGGCATCCCGCGGCTGCCCGGCAACAACAACTACAAGGTGTTCGCCAACGGCGCCAAGCGCGTGGGCTACAAGGAAGTCCACACCGGCAACATGGCGATCAACTCCGAGCCGCGCGACGGCCGCAACGCTTGCATTCAGCTCGGCTTCTGCTTTCAGGGCTGCAAGTCGGGCGCCAAGTGGTCGACGCTCTATAGGGAGATTCCCAAGGCCGAGGCTACCGGCAAGCTGGACTTGAGGCCCGAGAGCCACGTGCTGCGTATCGAGCACGACGACGCGGGCAAGGTCACCGGCGTGGTCTACGTCGACGCCGACGGCAATCAACAACGCCAGAAGGCGCGCGTCGTCTGCGTCGCGGGCAACTCGATCGAGAGCCCGCGGCTGCTGCTGAACTCGGCTTCCGCCAAGTTCCCCGACGGCCTCGCCAACTCGTCGGGTCAGGTGGGGCGGAACTACATGCGCCATACCACCGGCTCGGTGTACGCGATCTTCGAGCAGCCGGTGAACATGCACCGCGGCACCACCATGGCCGGGATCATCAAGGACGAATCGGGCCACGACACGTCGCGCGGCTTCGCCGGCGGCTACGAGCTCGAGACCCTGTCGCTGGGGGCCCCGTTCATGGCGGCGTTCCTCGACCCCGGCGCTTGGGGCCGCGACTTCGCCGACGCGCTCGAGGGCTACGACCACATGGCCGGCATGTGGATCGTCGGCGAGGACATGCCGCAGGAGTCGAACGCGATCACGCTCCATCCGAGCGAGAAGGACCAGCACGGCATGCCGGTGCCCAACGTCCACTTCGACGACCACGACAACGACATCGCCATGCGCAACCACGCCTTCAAGGCGGGCACGGCGGTTTACGAGGCCGTGGGCGCCAAGCGCGTGATCGAGACGCCGCCCTATCCGTCGACCCACAACCTGGGCACCAACCGCATGAGCGCAAATGCCCGCGACGGCGTGGTCGACAAGTGGGGCCGCACCCACGACATCAAGAACCTTTTCATTTCCGACGGCAGCCAGTTCACCACCGGCGCCGCCGAGAACCCGACGCTGACGATCGTCACCCTGGCGATCCGTCAGGCCGACTACCTCGCCGACCAGTTGGCGAAGGGCGAACTCTGATTCGCTGTTCGGATTTAAATCGTCGTTCCGTAGGGGCGGGTTTGAAACCCGCCCCTACAATTTCCGGGGAAGCGCACGAAGGAGGCCGCGTCAGTCGGCCGCGGCGGCGAGGCGCGGCACCGGGCGCTCGTTGATCGGCCAGTGCAGCACCGCCGCCGCCACGCCCAGCGCCACGGATATCCACCAGACGGCGTCGTACGACCCCATCGCGTCGTAAATGTAACCGCCGAGCCAGACACCGAGGAAGCCGCCGACCTGGTGGCCGAGGAAGACGATGCCGAACAGCGTCGCCATGTAGCGCACGCCGAAGATCTGCGCGACCAGCCCGCTGGTCAGCGGCACCGTCGAGAGCCACAGAGCGCCGATCGCCAACGAAAACACGAGAATTGAAACGTCGCTCACCGGGACGAGCACGAAGATCGCGATGACCACCGAGCGTGCGAAATAAAGACCGCTCAGCAGGTATTTCTTGCTGTATCGGCCGCCGAGCACCCCGGAAATATACGATCCCGCGATGTTGCCGAGGCCGATGAGCGCGAGAGCGGTCGCGCCCAATGCCGGCGCGGCGCCCGTATCGACAATGAACGCCGGCAGATGCGTGGCGATGAAGAACACGTGGAAGCCGCAGACGAAGAACCCGGCGGTAAGGTACCAGAAACCGCCGTGGACGCTGGCCTCGCGCACCGCCTCGTGCAAGGTTTGTTGTCCTTCGAAGCCCACCGCACCGGTGGGCGGGCGGGCGAGCGCCGCGGCGAGCGGCGCCATCGCGAACGACAGCGCCGCCAGCAAGACCAGCGCCGTGACCCAGCCATATGCCGAGAGGAACTCTTGACCCAACGGCACCATCAAGAGCTGGCCCGACGAGCCACCGGCGGCCCCTAGCCCGAGAAACAGGCTGCGCCGCTGCTCCGACACGCTGCGCCCGATCACCGCGAGGACGACCGGGAACGACGTGCCGCTGAGCGCGATGCCGACAACGAAGCCGGCGCTGAACACGAGCTCGAACGGGGTCGAGACCTGCGACATCAGGTAGACGCCAAACGCGTACATCGCGCCGCACAGCCCGATGACCCGGCCCGGCCCGTACTTGTCGGCCAGGACGCCGGCGAACGGCTGCGCCAGTCCCCAGACCAGAACCTGCACGGCGATGGCAAAGGCGAAGACCTCGCGGCCCAAGCCCAGCTCGTCGGTCACCGGCTGCAGGAACAGCCCGAAGCTGGTGCGGATGCCGAACGACATCAGCAGCACGACGGTCCCGCAGACGAGTACGACGATCGGCGTGCGCCAGCCTTGTCGATCCATGAATCTCTATTTTCGTCGTTGCCTGCCCCGCGGGCCTGACTATAGGGCCGCCGGGGCGCGCGGCCAAATAGCGCTCGCGCAACCCTGCCATGCGCCGGGGAGGTGTTCGCTCATCGTGATGCCGGCCGCGGGCGAGCGCGGCGCGGCTCAGTCGTCCGCCGGCGCCAGCACCTCGTGGCGCTGCTCGCCGAGGCCTTCGATGCCCAGTGTCATGACGTCGCCGGGCTGGAGATAACGTTCCGGCGTGCGGCCCTTGCCGACGCCGGGCGGGGTGCCGGTGGGTATGACGTCGCCGGGCTCGAGGGTCATGAACTGGCTTATGTAGCTGACGAGCTCGTCGACGCCGAAGATCATCTGCGCGGTCGAGCTTTCCTGCATGCGCTCGCCGTTGACGTCGAGCCACAGGCGCAGCTCCTGCGGGTCGGGCACCTCGTCGGCGGTGACGAGCCAGGGGCCGAGCGGGCCGAAGCTGTCGCAGCTCTTGCCCTTGATCCACTGGCCGCCGCGCTCGCCCTGGAAGGCGCGCTCGGAGACGTCGTCGAAGACGCAGTAGCCGGCGACGTGATCGAGGGCGCGCTCCGCCGGCACGTAGCGCGCGACACTGCCGATGACGATGGCGAGCTCGACCTCCCAGTCGCATTTCTCGCCGCCACGCGGCAGCACCACCGGATCGAACGGCCCGCTGAGCGACGTCGTCGCCTTGCCGAACAGCACCGGCTCTACGGGCAGGGGATGGCCGGTCTCGGCAGCGTGGTCGGCATAGTTGAGGCCGACGGCGATGATCTTGCCGATTCGCGCGACGGGTACGCCGAGGCGCGGGCCGCCCTCGATCGCCGGCAGACGCGCCGGGTCGACGCCCTTGAGACGCGCGATACCCCGGGGCGAGAGCGTGTTGGCGTCGACGTCGATGACGTGGTCCGAAAGATCACGCAGGCGTCCGTCGTCGTCGACGAGGCCGGGCTTCTCTTCGCCGGCGGGACCGTAGCGCACGAGTTTCATGATCGCACTCCCTGAAGACTCCGCGATTGGCACCCCCGACGCGGGGCGGGACGGGCGCATCGCGCAAAGCCGAGTCTACCCGGTGGCGGAATTTCCTGTAAAGTTCGCTCGCCATGGACCCCGACGAGGAACCCGCGGCCGCCGTCGACGCCGATGCCCTCAAGGCCGCGGTGCGCGACGGCTGGCAGAACAAGAGCGGCGCGTGGAACCGCTGGGCCGACCATATCGCCGAGCTTGCCGAGCGGCTCAACGCGCCGCTCCTCGACGCCGCCGATCTCGCCCCCGGTCAGGCGGTCCTCGACCTCGCCTCGGGCGCGGGCGAGCCGGCGCTGTCGATCGCCCGCCGCATCGCCGCGGGCGGCACGGTCACGGCGACCGATCTGGTGCCCGACATGCTCGCCGGCGCCAAGCGCCGCGCCTCCGCCGCCGGGCTCGGGAACCTGCGCTTCGAGTTCGCCGACATGGAGGCGCTGCCGTTCGCCGACGCCGCGTACGACCGCGTCGTGTGCCGCTTCGGCATCATGTTCTGCCCGCAGGCGCACGCCGCGCTCGCCGAGGCGCGCCGCGTGCTCAAAGCGGGGGGAAGGGCGGCGTTCATGGTGTGAGGGCCGCGCGCCGACAACAGCATGTTCGAGGTCGTGCAGGCCATCGCGCCCGAGTTCATCGACGCGCCGCCGTTCGTGGCCGATCTCGACCCGTTCCGCTTCGCCGACGAGGGCGCGCTCGCGGCGGCGCTCGGCGACGCCGGTTTCGCGAGCGTCGAGGAGCACGCGCTGCGCTTCACCCCGGCGCCGCCCGCCGGCAGCCGTTTCTGGCAGCACAATCTCGAGATGTCGTTCGGCGCCGCGCTCGAGGCGCTCGCGCCCGAGCGGCGGGCGGCGCTCGATGCGGCCCTCGACGACGGCTTTCTGCGCTATCTCGACGGCGACGTCTACCGCATCGCCGCCCACGCGCGCATCGGCACGGGGATAGCCGGCGGCTGAGGGGTCAGTCCACCGACACCTCGTCGTCGCTGGCCTCGACGTCCTCGGCGTCCGCCGTGGCCTGGGCGCGCAGGCGCCGGCAGCCGCGCACGCTGAACGGTATCGAGGCGAGATAGCCGAGGCCGAGCAACGGGAACAGGTACCAGGGGTAGCCCAACACCACGGCGAACAGCACGCCGACGAGGAGCAGCACGGGCAGCACGTGCTCGTGGCGAACGCGGATGCCCTTGCCCGAATACATCGGGATCGTGCTCACCATCAGTAGCGCGACCGCGGTGGCGTGGAGCGCGACGATCACGGGCTCGCGGAAGAAGACGTCGCCGAACTCGAACGACAGCATCATCGGCATCAGTACGATGCCGCTCGCCGTCGGCGCCGGCAGGCCGGTGAAATAGTGCGAGGTCCACGCCGGGCGGTCGGGGTTGGCCATCGAGGCGTTGAAGCGCGCCAGCCTGAGCGCCATGCAGACCGCGAACAGCAGCGCCACGGCCCAGCCGGCGGCACGGCCTTCTTGCAGGCTCCAGAGATAGAGCACCATCGCCGGGGCGACACCGAAGGAGAGAAAGTCGGCCAGCGAATCGAGATGGGCGCCGAACTCGGTCGAGGCCTTGAGGATGCGCGCGACGCGGCCGTCGAGGCCGTCGACGAAACCGGCGGCGATGATCGCGACGACCGCGGCCTCCCAGCGGTCGAGCAGGGCGAAGCGGATCGCGGTCAGGCCGAGGCACAGGCCGAGCACGGTGAGCGCGTTGGGAACCAGCGCATTGACCGGGAGTTCGCGCAGCCGGCGGCGGCGGGTCGACATCTAGGAGCCTGTCCGGGTAATGGTCACGGGCTGCACCGCGTTTTCGAGGCCTCGGGCGAGGATGGCGTTGCGCCGCGATGCTGGACGCATCGCCAGCGACGGCAGACGACGTCCCGGGGCCTCGAAAACGCGGCCCGTTCGGGTCGACCCAGGAGGCGCGATCGCGGCGTCGCGAAAGCTTGACGATGCTCCAGCATCGCCGGCGCCTCCGCTCCTGGCACTCGCGCATCCTGGGTCGATGCAGCCCATGACCATCACTCGGACAGGCACCTAGCGCACCTCGCCCGCCCGCGGCGCCGCGTTCTCGCCCGCGCCGAGGCTGCGCGCGATGACGGTCTCGCCGGCGACGGCGCGTTGGCCGGCGACGACCAGCGGCACCATGCCTTCGGCGAGATAGACGTCGACGCGGCTGCCGAAGCGGATCATGCCGAAGCGCTCGCCCGCCAGCACCTCCTGGCCGGACGCGAGGTAGCAGACGATGCGACGCGCCACCAGCCCGGCGATCTGCACGATGGCGATGTCCTTGCCGTCGGCCGTCGTCATGGCCACCGACTGGCGCTCGTTGTCGTCGCTCGCCTTGTCGAGCGAGGCGTTGAGGAACTTGCCCGGCCGGTACTCGAGCCGGGTGATCGTGCCGTCGGCGGGCACGCGGTTCACGTGGACGTCGAAGACGTTCATGAAAACGCTGATGCGCGGCCGCGGCGCCGCACCCATCTCGAGCTCGGGCGGCGGGGATGCCGGCCCTATCGCCTGCACCCGCCCGTCGGCGGGGCTCACCAGCAACCCCGGCTCGGTCGGCGTCACCCTCGGGGGATCGCGGAAGAAGTAGGCGCACCAAAGGGTAAGCGCCGCGCCCAACCAGCCCAGCGGCGGCACCACGAACCACAGGATCGCCGCGACGCCGGCGAAGGCGGCGATGAACGGCCACCCCTCGCGGCGGATGGGAACGAGAACCGTATCGAAGACGCTGTGGGTCATGTTCCTGGTCGGCTCATTCCAATACGTATGATGTCGCCGCCTGCACGTCCAGTGCTTGCTCGTGCTCGGCCTCCTGCTGGCGCTTCCACATGGCGGCGTAGCGCCCGCCGCGGGCGAGGAGCTCGCCGTGGCGGCCGCGCTCGACGATGCGCCCGGCGTCGAGGACGAGAATCTCGTCGGCGTCGACCACCGTCGACAGGCGGTGGGCGATGACGAGTGTGGTGCGCTCGGCCGAGACTTCGCGCAAGCTCGCCTGGATCTCCTTCTCGGTATGCGAATCGAGCGCCGAGGTGGCCTCGTCGAAGGCGAGGATTCGCGGCCTCTTGAGGATCGTGCGGGCGATGGCGACGCGCTGCTTCTCGCCGCCCGAGAGCTTGAGGCCGCGCTCGCCCACGGTGCTCTGGTAGCCCTCGGGCAGGCCCATGACGAAGTCGTGGATGCGGGCGAGGCGCGCCGCCTCCTCGATCTCTGTGGGCGTCGCACCGGGACGGCCATAGGCGATATTGTAGTAAATGGTGTCGTTGAACAGCACGGTGTCCTGGGGAACAACGCCGATGGCCGCGCGCAGGCTCGCCTGCGTCACGTCGCGGATGTCCTGGCCGTCGATGCGCACGGCGCCCTCGTCGACGTCGTAGAAGCGGAACAGGAGGCGTGCGATGGTCGACTTGCCGGCCCCGCTCGAGCCGACGATGGCCACCGTCCTGCCCGCAGGCACGGTGAACGAGACGTCGCGCAGGATCGGCCGCCGCGCATCGTAGCCGAACGAGACGCCGTCGAAGGTCACCTCGCCGGGCCCCGCGCCGAGCGGGCGGGCATCCGCCTTGTCGGTCACGTCGGCGCGTTCGTCCATGAGGCCGAACATCGCCTCCATGTCGGTGAGCGAGCGCTTGATCTCGCGGTAGACGAAGCCGAGGAAGTTGAGCGGCAGGTAGAGCTGGATGAGGTAGGTGTTGACGAGCACGAAGTCGCCCACGGTCATGCGCCCGGCGACGACGCCGTTGGCGGCCATTATCATCACCACGGTGAGGCCGAGCGCGACGATCACCGCTTGGCCGATGTTGAGCACCGACAGCGACGTCTTACTGCTCACCGCCGCGTGCTCGTACGAAGCGAGCGCGCCGTCGAAGCGTCGCGCCTCGTGCTCCTCGTTGCAGAAGTACTTGACCGTCTCGTAGTTGAGCAGGCTGTCGACGGCGCGGGTATGGGCGCGGCTGTCCATCTCGTTCATGGTGCGCCGGTACTTGAGCCGCCACTCGGTCACCACCAAGGTGTAGACGATGTAGCCGGCGATGGTGACGAAAGTGACGGCGGCGAAGGAGACGCCGTAGAGCGACCACAGCACGCCGCAGACGAGCACGATCTCGAGCAGCGTCGGCGCGACGTTGAACAGCATGAAGGTGAGCAGGAACTCGATACCCTTGGTGCCGCGCTCGATGGCGCGGCTCACGCCTCCCGTCTGGCGGTCGAGGTGAAAGCGCAGCGCCAGCCTGTGCAGGTGGCGGAAGGCGGCGAGCGCCGCGGCGCGGATGGCGCGCTGGGCGACCTTGGCGAACACCGCGTCGCGCAGCTCGCCGAAGGCCAGCGCCATGACGCGCACGAGTCCGTAGCCGACGAGGATGCCGACGGGCACCGCGATGACCGCGCCGCCCTCGGCCGAGAGCGCGTCGACCGCCCACTTGTAGAAGAACGGCGCGCAGACGTTGACGACCTTGGCGGCGACCAGAAACATAAGCGCAACAACGACCCGCACCCTGAGCTCGGGAGCATGGGCCGGCCATAAATAGGGTATCAGCGCGCGGATCGTCTTTAAGTCCTGACGCGGCAGGGCGCTGGTCGTGGACGCTGGGGAAACCGATGTCATTGGTTGAGCGGCTCGATCGAATGAACGCTGCGGCCTCGGGCCGGCGGGACGCGCCGCCGCCGCGCAGAGCGCCGGCAACGCCACGGCCGGTTATCGCCCGCCACCCCTTTACCGATTGTTAACGTAGATGGTGGCTATCCGACGATGAAGCAATCTCTCTCTGGAGGCTCGCCGGTAACGACACGACCGGAGCGAAGCCGGCCCCCGCCGGGGACGCCGTGGACCCGGTCCACGCGGGGAGATCGAGCGGGTTCGACATCGAGACGGCGGCGCTCGGCGCCTACGGCGAATTGCTGCGGCGCGTCGTTCACGCCCCCTTGAGCTTCAAGTTCAGCTTGCGAAACATCGACTTCAGCGGCAGCTTCGAAGGCCGCGACGACGGTATCCGCCTGGTTCTCGACGGCAACCTGGCGAACGTTCCCTACACGGGCGAAGACGCCGCCGGCCGCCACAACCTGCTCCCCGTCGTCGACGCCAGCCGCGACGAACGTGCCGGCAAGCTGCGCGTCATCGACGGCCGGAAGGTCGTGTTGAAGAGCGAAATCGAGATTCCCACCGACCCCGTCGGCACGGTCGACAGCATCGTCGC
>JAZFVR010000138.1:0-4999 GCA_036447835.1 Alphaproteobacteria bacterium
CTCGCCGCCGTCGATCGTGAACGGCTCGGGCGCGATCGCGAATCGCTTGACCTTCTCGATCATCGAGAGCCCCGCGTTGGCGCGCTCGACCGCCGCGGCGAGCGCGCGATGAAACGCCTCGTCGGCGGCGAGCGTCGCGAGGTCGGCGGCGGCGCCCGCGGCAGCGGCGTACGACCTGACGAAGCCCTCGTCGGGCACCAGCAGCGCGACGAGATGCGACCGGCGATCGCCGTAGACCATGGCCTGGGCGATCTCGGGCTCGAGCGCGAGCGTGCCCTCGACGCGCTGGGGCGAGAGGTTGTCGCCGCCCGAGTTGACGATGATGTCCTTCTTGCGGTCGGTGATGCGCAGGCAGCCCTCGCCGTCGATCTCACCGATATCGCCGGTGTGCAGCCAGCCGTCGACAAGCGCCTCGGCGGTCGCCTCGGGGTCGTTCCAATAGCCGTCCATCAGCAGCTCGCCGCGCACCAGGATCTCGCCGTCCTCGGCGATGTCGACCTCGACCCCGTCGAGCGGCGGGCCGACGGTGTCGATCTTGTTCGTCGACGCCCGGTTGGCCGCGATCACCGGCGCCGCCTCGGTCTGGCCATAGCCCTGCAGAACGGGCAGGCCGAGGGCGAGGAAGAACAGCCCGACGTCGTAGTTGAGCGGAGCGCCGCCGGAGACCAGCGCCTTCAGCCGCCCGCCGAAGCGCGCGCGCACCTTGTCGCGCACCAGGCGATCGACGATGCGGTCGACGATGCGGTCGCCGAGGCCGAGGCTTCCCGGTCGGTCGTACTTGCGGCGGCCGAGTTCGAGCGCGGTCGCGAACAGCCTTTCCTTGAGGCCGCCGGCGCGCCTGACGCCGGCAAGGATGCGCTGGCGCATGACCTCGTAGAGCCGGGGCACGCAGATCATGATCGTCGGGCGCACCTCGAGAAGGTTGGTGGTCAGCTTGTCGGTGCTCTCGGCGTAGTAGATCTGGGCGCCCAGGTAGATGGGAAAGTAAAGCCCGCCGGTGTGCTCGTACGAGTGCGACAGCGGCAGGAACGACAGGAACACCTCGTCGGCGAGGTCGAGCTCGGCGAGCAGCGAATGGGCGCCGCGGAGATTGCACAGAATCGCCGCGTGGCTCAGCATCACGCCCTTGGGCCGCCCGCCGGTGCCCGAGGTATAGATGAGGCAGGCGAGGTCGCGCCGCCCGATGCCGGCGACCAGCCCGGCGACGTCGTCCGCCTGCCCGCGACCCTGGGCGACGACGTCGCCCCAGTCCTTCACCGCGACCCCCTGCACATCGGCGCCCGGCGGCTCCATGACGACGACGAATCGGACGCCCGGCGTCTGCGCCGCCGCCGGCAGCAGCCGTGCGGCGAGGTCGCGTGTCGAGACGATCGCGGCGCTGGCGCCGCTGTCGGCGAGGACGTAGCGGTGATCGTCGACGGTGTTGGTGACGTAGGCCGGGACCGTCACCGCCCCGGCGGCCATGATCGCCAGGTCGGCGACGGCCCAGTTGGGCCGGTTCTCCGACACCAGCACGACGCGGTCGCCGGCGCGCACGCCAGCGGCGCGCAGGCCGCGCGACAGCGCGCTCACCTCTTGCGCGACCGCGCGCCACGACTGCGGCCGGTACGCGCCGTCGTGCTTCGACCACAGGAACGGCTCGTCCGCTTTCGCCGCCGCCTGGGCGAAGAACATCGCCACCAGACTCGGCGGCGTATCGCTGTTCATGTATCGACGCCCCTTCTTTGCCCGACGCGAACGCGATATTAAACACTGTTGCGCGGCGGCCCAAGCGTCCATGCTTGGCTGCAAGCCTCGACAACCCATATAGACTCCGCGTTGTCGACGCGCAGGAAAACGGCGAGAGTTGAAAATGACGTCCGCGCAAGCCGCCAAGCGAGACCTCGGGCCGTTGCCCGAATGGGACCTGAGTGATCTCTACCCGGGCCGCGATTCGCCGGCAATCGAGCGCGATCTCGCGGTGGCGGGCGCCTCGGCCGAGCGCTTCGAGGAGCGCTACGCCGGCCGCCTCGCCGAGCTCGACGGCGACGCGCTCGGCGAGGCGATCGCCGAATACGAGGCCATCGACGAGATTCTCGGCCGCATCGTGAGCTACGCCTCGCTCGCGCACGCGGGCGCCATGGACGACCCGGAAGTCGGGCGCTTCTTCCAGACCATGCACGAGCGGGTGACCGACATATCGACGCGGGTGCTGTTCTTTACCCTCGAGCTCAACCGCCTCGACGACGCCGCGCTGGCGGCAAAAATGAAAGCGCCGGCGGCGGCGCGCTACGGTCCCTGGGTGCGCGACCAGCGCGTCTTCCGCCCGCACCAGCTGTCCGACGACCTGGAAAAGCTGCTGCACGAGAAGTCGGTGGCCGGGCGCGCCGCCTGGATCCGCCTGTTCGACGAGACCATCGACGGCCTGCGCTTCCCGATCGACGGCAAGGAGCTGACCTGCGCCGAGGCGCTGCACCTGTTGTCGAGTCCCGACGGCGGCGTGCGCCGGAGCGCGGCGAAGGTGCTGGGCAAGGTGTTCGGCGACAACTTGCGCAGCTTCGCGCTGATCACCAACACGCTGATCAAGGACAAGGAGATCGAGGACAATTGGCGCAACTTCGCCCGCCCGATCTCGTCGCGCAACCTCTCGAATCACGTCGAGGACGAGGTCGTCGACGCGCTGATCGCCGCGGTGCGCGACGCCTACCCCCGGCTCTCGCACCGCTACTACCGCATCAAGGCGCGCTGGTTCGGCGTCGACGCGCTGCCCTATTGGGACCGCAACGCGCCGCTCCCCGACGAGGACGCCCGCGAGATCCCGTGGAACGAGGCGCGCGACACGGTGCTCGCCGCCTATGAGCGATTCTCGCCCGAGATGTCGGCGCTCGGCCGGCGCTTCTTCGACAACCCGTGGATCGACGCCGGCGTGCGCCCGGGCAAGTCGCCCGGCGCCTTCGCCCACCCGACGGTGCCGAGCGCGCACCCGTACCTCCTGCTCAACTACCAGGGCACGCCGCGCGACGTGATGACGCTGGCGCATGAGCTCGGCCACGGCGTGCACCAGCTGCTCGCCGCCGGCCAGGGGGCGTTGATGGCGGATACGCCGCTCACGCTCGCCGAGACCGCGTCGGTGTTCGGCGAGCAGCTCACCTTCCGTGCCATGCTCGACGCCGAGAGCGAGCCGCGCCGCCGCCGCGCCATGCTGGCGAGCAAGGTCGAGGACATGCTCAATACCGTGGTGCGCCAGGTCGCCTTCTGCGAGTTCGAACGCCGGCTCCACGACGAGCGCCGCTCGGGCGAGCTGACGCCGGCGCGCATCGGCGACATCTGGCTCGACATCCAGGGCGAGAGCCTGGGCGAGAGCATCCGCTTCGAGGACGAGTACCGGGCTTACTGGAGCTACATCCCGCACTTCGTGCATTCGCCTTTCTACGTCTACGCCTACGCCTTCGGCGATTGCCTCGTGAACTCGCTCTACGCGGTCTATCAGGACGCCGAGGCCGGCTTCCAGGACCGCTATTTCGACATGCTGCGCGCCGGCGGCACGCTGCGCCACAAGGAGCTGCTGGCGCCGTTCGGCCTCGACGCCTCGAACCCTGAGTTCTGGTCGAAGGGACTCGACGTCATCGCCGCCTTCATCGACGAGCTCGACGCCGCCGTCTGAATCCGCCATGGCCGAAAAGCGTGGAGAGAACAGCATCGCCGGACGGGTGCGGCGTTATGCCCGCGTGTCGACCACGGTAGGCGGGCTCGCCGTGCGCCTCGGCGCCGAACGCCTCTTGGGCGTGCCGCTCGACCACGACCGCCACGCGGCCGAGATCAGGCGCGCGCTCGGCGGCCTCAAAGGGCCGCTGATGAAGGTGGCGCAGCTCATGGCGACGATTCCCGACGCGCTGCCCGAGGAGTACGTCTCGGAGCTGGCGCAGCTGCAGACCAACGCGCCGTCGATGGGCTGGCCCTTCGTCAAGCGGCGCATGGCGAGCGAGCTCGGGCCCGCCTGGCGCAAGCGCTTCAAGACGTTCGAGAGCCATGCCGTGGCCGCCGCCTCGCTCGGCCAGGTGCACCGCGCGACGGCGCTCGACGGCACGCGGCTGGCGTGCAAGCTCCAGTACCCCGACATGGATTCGGTGGTCGAGGCCGACCTCAAGCAGCTCAAGCTCGTCTTCGCCCTCTACCGGCGCTACGACCCGGTGATCGACGCGTCCGAGATCCACGCCGAGATCGCCGCCCGCCTGCGCGAAGAGCTCGACTACGAGCGCGAGCGTGTGCACATGCGGCTCTACGCCTACATGCTGAGGGACGAGCGCGACGTTCACGTGCCCGAGACGTTGCCCGACCTGTCGACGCGGCGGCTGCTCACCATGACCTGGCTCGACGGCGAGCGGTTGATGCGCTGGGTCGGGCGCGGAATCGACGAGCGCAACCGCCTCGCCCACAACATGTTCCACGCCTGGTACGTGCCATTCTACTACTACGGCATCATCCACGGCGACCCGCATCTCGGCAACTACACGGTGCGCCCCGACTGCTCGGTCAACCTCATGGACTTCGGCTGCATCCGCATCTTCCACTCGCGGTTCGTCCAGGGCGTGATCGACCTCTACCACGCGCTCGAGCGCGACGACCGCGACCTCGCGGTGCACGCTTACGAGACCTGGGGCTTCACCGGGCTGTCGAACGCGGTCATCGACACCCTGCAGCTGTGGGCCGAGTACGTCTACGCGCCGCTCCTGGAGGACCGCGACCGCCGCATCCAGGAGGAGGGCGGCGTCTACGGCGCGCGGGTGGCGGCGAAGGTGCATCGCCGGCTGCGCGAGCTCGGCGGCGTCACCGTGCCGGGCGAGTTCGTGTTCATGGACCGCGCGGCGATCGGCCTCGGCTCGGTGTTCCTCCACCTCAAGGCCGAGGTCAACTGGCACCGCCTGTTCCACGAGCTGATCGAGGACTTCGACGCCACGCGCCTGCAACGGCGCCAGAACGCCGCACTCAGGAAGTTCGCCGTGCCGCCGCCCGCGTAGGC
>JAZFVR010000139.1:0-3831 GCA_036447835.1 Alphaproteobacteria bacterium
ACCTCGCATTTTCGCATGGACCCGGATGTGCCGCTGGTGGTGCCCGAGGTCAACGCCGAGGCGATCTCCGGCTATAGCAAGCGCAACATCATCGCCAACCCCAACTGCTCGACCATGCAGATGGTCGTCGCGCTCAAGCCGCTGCACGACCTGGCGACGATCGAGCGCGTCGTCGTCGCCACCTACCAAGCGGTCTCGGGCGCCGGGCGCTCAGCCATGGACGAGCTGTTCAACCAGACCAAGGCGCTCTACGTCACCGAGCACAAGGACCCCGAGCGCTTCACCAAGCGCATCGCCTTCAACGTCATCCCGCACATCGACGTCTTCATGGCCGACGGCTCGACCAAGGAAGAGTGGAAGATGGTGCAGGAGACCAAGAAGGTCCTCGGCGCGCAAATCGAGGTCGTCGCCACCTGCGTGCGTGTTCCCGTCTTCGTCGGCCACGGCGAGGCGGTGCATATCGAGTGCGAGCGGCCGATCCGCGAGGACGAGGCGCGCTCGGTGCTCATGAACGCGCCCGGCGTCGTCGTCGTCGACGAGCGCGTGGACGGCGGCTACGTGACGCCGATGGAGAGCGCCGGCGAGGACGCGGTCTACGTATCGCGCATCCGCAGCGATCCCACGGTCGCCAACGGCCTCGCGCTGTGGGTGGTCTCCGACAACCTGCGCAAGGGAGCGGCGCTCAACGCCGTCCAGATCGCCGAGGTGCTGGTCGAATCGTATCTCGAGAAGGCGGCGTAGCCCACCTAGCGCAGCTGCTCGGCCGCGAAGACCTCGGGCGGGGCGACGAGCGCCTCCTGGGCGGCGACCAGCGCCAGGTCGCGACTGCCGGTCTCGGCGGTGGTGGCGAGCACGGCGTGGACCGACGAGACCGCCAGTGACAACGCCGTCGCGACATTCTCGCCGAGCAGGCTGTGGCCGAGAAAGAGCGCGGCGAGCACGTCGCCGGCGCCGTTGGCCGCCGCCTCTATGCGCGACGTGCGCACCCGCCAGGCGCCGTCGCCGCTCACCGCGAGCGTCGCCACGGCGCCTTCGTCGGGACATGAGGTGCAGACGACCACCCGCGGGCCCATGGCGAGCACGGCGTCGGCGGCCTCGATCGCGTCGTCGGTCGCCTCGACCGGGCGTCCGGCGAGGAAGCCGAGCTCGAAGGCGTTGGGGGTGACGATGTCGGCGGCGGGCACCAGCCGCGCGCGGATGAACTCGGGCACGCCGCCGGCGACGTAGAAGCCCTTGGCCGCATTGCCCATCACCGGGTCGCAGGCATAGACCGCCGAGGCGTTCGCCGCACGCACCCGTTCGAGCGCGTCGCCGACCACCGCGCCCAGCGCCTCGGCGCCGAGATAGCCCGAGAGCAGGCCGTCGCAGTCGGCGAGCACGCCGAGTTCGGCGATGCCGGCGACGAGGGCGCCGACCTTCGCCGGCTCGGCCGGGCCGCCGCGCCAGCGCGCGTGGTCGGTGTGGTTCGACAGCGTCGCGGTGTCGACCGGCCACACCTCGAAGCCGAGGCGTTGCAGCGGCAGCACCGCCGCCGAGTTCCCGACGTGGCCGTAGGCGACCGAGGACTGGATCGAGAGGATGCTCATCACGCCCCGTCATTGCCTGGCGCCGCGCCGGCGAAGGGGCTGGCGCGGGTCCGGCCGGGATTGTAGGTTAGCCTCCCCGTCGAAGAAAAGCCCAGACGCAAGGGGGGCCATCGATGTCGCGCAGCATCCGCCCACGGCGCAGCGTGCTCTACATGCCGGGCTCGAACGCCCGCGCCCTCGAGAAGGGCAAGACGCTCGCCGCCGACGGCCTCATCCTCGACCTCGAGGACGCGGTGGCGCCCGACGCCAAGGAGAGAGCGCGCGCGCAAGTCCTCGGGGCGCTCGAGGCCGGCGGCTATGGCAAGCGCGAGCTCGTCGTCCGCGTCAACGGCCTGGCCACGCCGTGGGGCTACGACGACCTTGTCTCGGTCGCCGCCAGCGGGGCGCACGCGGTGCTGCTGCCCAAGGTGGGCAGCGCCGACATGGTCGAGCAGGCGGTCGCCGTGCTCGAGGCCAATGGCGCGCCCGACGGCCTCGACGTCTGGTGCATGATGGAGACGCCGATCGGCATGCTCCACGCCGAGGAGGTCGCCGGCGCGCACCCGCGCGTCGCTTGCCTGGTGATGGGCACCTCGGACCTCGCCAAGGATCTGCACGCGATCCACACGCGCGAGCGCCTGCCCATGCTCACCAGCCTCGGCCTGTGCCTGCTCGCCGCCCGCGCCCACGACGTCGCCATCGTCGACGGCGTCCACCTCGACCTCGAGGACGACGAGGGCCTCGAGTTCTCGTGTCGCCAGGGGCTCGAGCTCGGCTTCGACGGCAAGACGCTGATCCACCCCAAGACGATCGCCAAGGCCAACGAGGTGTTCGCGCCTTCCGCCGCCGACGTCGCGTGGTCGAAGAAGATCATCGTCGCCCACTCGGAAGCCACCGCCGAGGGCAAGGGCGTGGTCGTCGTCGACGGCCGCCTGGTCGAGAACCTGCACGTCGAGAACGCCCATCGCGTCGTTGCGCTCGCCGGTGCGATCGCCGGGCTCGAAGCCGCCGCGGCGTCATGAGCCGGGCCGCGAGCGGCAACTTCTTCGAGGACTTCCACGTCGGCCAGGCCCTGCGCCACGCCACCCCGCGCACGCTCGCGCAAGGCGACGCGGCGCTCTACACGGCGCTCACCGGCGCGCGCTTCGCGCTTCATTCGTCGGACGAGTTCGCCCGCGCGCTGGGCTTTCCCCGCGCGCCGCTCGACGACCTCCTGGTCTTTAACGTCGTCTTCGGCAAGACCGTCGCCGACGTCTCGCTCAACGCCGTCGCCAACCTCGGCTATGCCGACTGCCGATTCGGCGTGCCGGTCTACCCGGGCGACACGCTGAACGCAACGAGCGAGGTGATCGGCGTCAAGGAGAACTCGAACCGCAAGACCGGCACGCTCTACGTGCGCTCGCAGGGGCGCAACCAGCGCGGCGAGGTGGTGCTCGACTACGTGCGCTGGGTGATGCTGCGCAAGCGCCACGAAGCGTCGCCAGCGCCCGAACCAGAGGTGCCCGAGCTGCCCGACGCGGTCGCGGCCGACGCGCTCGCGGTCCCCGACGGGCTCGACCTGTCGGCCTACGACGCAGGACTCGCCGGCGATACGCGCCTGTGGGACGACTATACGGCCGGCATGCGCATCGATCACGTCGACGGCGTCACGATCGAGGAGGCCGAGCACATGATGGCCGCGCGGCTCTACCAGAACGCCGCGCGCGTCCACTTCGATGCCTTCGCCGCGCACGCCAGCCGCTTCGGTCGCCGCCTCGCTTACGGCGGCCACGTCATCAGCCTGGCGCGCGCGCTCAGCTTCAACGGCCTCGCGAATGCCTTCCGCATCGCCGCGATCAACGGTGGCCGCCACGTCGCGCCGGTGTTCGCCGATGACACGCTCTACGCGTGGTCCGAGGTGCTCGAGACGATCGAGCTTCCCGGGCGCAGCGACTTAGGTGCGTTGCGCCTGCGCCTCGTCGCCGCCAAGGACCACGATTGCGCCGACTTCCCGCTGCGCGATCGCGACGGGTCGTATCACGGCTCGGTCGTCCTCGACCTCGACTACACCGTGCTCATGCCGCGGCGGTTTGAATTAAGGAATTAAGGGGGCGTCCCGTTAATTATCCGGCTCTTATCCGGGTGGCGGCGGGTCCTCTGACCGATCACCGGAGACGATGCCATGAAACTCGAAGGCTCGTGTCACTGCGGCGCGGTGCGGTTCACGGTCGATTCGCGCACGCCGTATCCGTTCATGCGCTGCTACTGCTCGATCTGCCGCAAGACC
>JAZFVR010000140.1:0-8612 GCA_036447835.1 Alphaproteobacteria bacterium
GCGCGCATACGCATTCTCCCGGGAACTCCACGCGCGTTTGCATTGCCAGCGTGGCGGTTCACCTTGTCGCACATCGCTGGCGCCGCCGGCGCGAAGTGGGGCTCGCCACGAGGCCATTTCGTTGTCGAGCGCCCGTCGCTTCACTCGGCAAGCGGGGCAAGCCGCCCGCGGAATTCCGGACCGCGCCGCCGCTGCGCCGGGTGGGCAAATCCGGGCTAATGGAGGTTTACCGATGAGCAAGACAATGCGTGTAACGGCGGTGTCGACGGCCGCTGCGCTGCTGGCGGCATGCGCGACCAGCCCCGACAAGATCGACGCGCAATATGTGAGCGATGCGCAATACGCCTCGTACGACTGCGGCCAGGTCGGCGAAGAAATACGGCGCATCGGCTTGAGGGTCGCGGACGTTACCGAGCAACAGGAAGAGGCGGCGACCGCCGACGCGGTGGGCATGGGCGTCGGCCTGATCCTGTTCTGGCCGGCGCTGTTCATATTGGCCACCACCGACGACCAGGAGGCCGATCTCGCGCGCCTGAAGGGCGAGTACGAAGCGCTGCAACGCTCGTCAACCAAGAAAAATTGCTCGCCGCAGGCGTTGGCCGCGACGATGGCGCGCCCGGCGGGTCAACAGATGCAATTGCGCACCGAGGCCAGCGAGACGGATCTTGCCTACTGGAAGTCCATCGAACACGGCGACAACCCCGAGTTCTTCAAGACCTACCTCTTGCAATATCCGGACGGACCCTTCGTGCCGTTGGCGAAGAACCGGCTCGAGGAGTTGGGCGTGCCTGCGGAGGAGATTCCGGTCCCCGCAACCCAGGTCGTGGCCGTATCGCCCTACGTGAACAATCAGGGCCTGCTGATCGAGGAAGGATTCCAGGCGCTCACGGGCGATCGCGAATTCAAGAAGAGGCTCAAGAAATTTTTCGATTCTGTGGACGTGAGAGGGGGGTTCTATTCAAACCGGGCCAAAATCACGGCAGTGAGGAAAGTCTCCTTGCTGGAGCTGCGTCATGACAGCGCCGTATTCAGGGTGAAATTCCGCTCGAGCCTGGCGCTCAGCGGCAAGACCAAGGAGTCGACCGGCAAGTTCCATGTCGAGCCCGATGGAAGCGGCTACGCGATCACCCTTTTCATCGATGGGAAGGGCAACAAGTACCGGAAATCGAAGGGATAGATGCGGATTCGGATGGGCATCGTCTCGGGTCCCCACGTAACCCACGCCGCCATCGACTCCACGCGGCGGTTCTGGCACCATCGTCATGAGCTGATGGTCGTCGTCCGCGAGGGTGCGGCATCAGCGAACGAGGTCGTCGCATCACAGCGGATTGCCGCTGTGTCGCCCGCACGGGACGGGCGCGCAGGAGCAGTCGCAACACGGGAGGCAAGACATGGCTGTCGCGCGCGTCACCAAGATCACCGCCGCGTCGCCCGAAAACTTCGACATGGCGATTCAGCAAGGAATCGAAAGGGCGAGCAGGAGCCTGCGGGGCATCACCGGGCTTCATGTGGTCGAGCAGAAGGCCAAGGTCGCGGACGGTAAGATCGAGGAATACCGGGTGACGATGGAGATCACCTTCATTCTCGACGATTGAGCCGGAGGGGCGGGGCAACGGGCGGCGCCGCGCGGCGTCGCCGGGAAGCCGGATCTATCGTAGGAGCAGTTTCCGGACAGGCTCCTAGTGCCGGCGGACCTGGACGACGAGCCCGACGATCGTCTCCTCGCCGAGCGCCTTGCACGCTTCGAGGCGATGGAGCCCTTCGACGAGCACCAGCCGCTCGCCGTCGCGACGAACCAGGATCGGGGTCAGCTGGCCCACCTCGAGCATGCTCTCGGCGATCTCGTTGACGATGCCGGCGTCGAGCGTCTTGCGCCGCTTGACCGGCACGTAAATCTGGGTGACCCAGAAGGTCTGGTCCTCCATCGTCGGCCAATCCCGCCGCGAGCTTCGATCGAGCCCCAGAATGCCACAGCGGAACCCGTGCGCCAGCGGTTTCCGCCGGTAAATGTTGCGCGATGGGCGAGTCCTATTCGAAACCCGAGAAGCGAAGGGGCTGCGCCGCTCGGGCGCAACCCCTTGGTCTGACTGGTGGAGCCGATGAGAATCGAACTCACGACCTCTTGAATGCCATTCAAGCGCTCTCCCAACTGAGCTACGGCCCCGGAAGATCTGTGCAACGGGATTCGGCGCAGCGGGTTATCTGCAACGGCCCCCGCCGCCGCATCGAAGTTAGGAACGCGGTCTCCGCGGCGCAAGCAAAAAATAGGCCGACGCGGCCCATCAGCGATCGTCGTCGTCCTTGCGCGAGCCGTCGATCACCTCGGCCATGTCGTCTTCGTCCTCGCCGAGTTCCGACGGGTCCTCGATGATGTCGCCGCCCTTGTCGGCTTCGTCGGTCTCGATATCGCCGAGGGCGTCGTCGTCGCCTTCGGCTTGCACCGTCGCGTCGCCTGGCTCAGCGGCGACGGCCGCCAGCACCGGCGCCACCTTGGGCGCCGGCTTAACCACGGGCGCAGTCAACGGTGTCGCGGAGCGCCGCGCCTTCGGCGGCGGTTCGGGCTCGTACACCGAGCCGCATTTGGGGCAGGTCACGATCTTGCGGCACATGTCGTAGAAAGGTGCGCCGCAGCTCCGACAAACCCGCTTTATCCCCCATTCCGGCTTTGCCACCGACCCAGATTCCCTCTCGTCGTTCACCGGATCCCAGTGGGCGGTCCAATTGCCACGATCTGCGGCCCCTGTCAAAAGCAAAATTGCGTGCGTCGATCGAAGGGGCCTGTTCACTCCGCCGCCAGGTGTGGTAGAGACAGCCTCGCCGCCTGCGTTTTTCGCAGCACCAAGCCTGTCGCGACAAGCCCTTGCCACCTACACCGTCAACCTCGCGCCCGGCCGGGCCACTCCAAGGCGAGGCCCGGGTCCCGGGCGACAAATCGATCTCGCACCGGGCGCTGATGCTCGGCGCGCTCGCCGTGGGCGAGACCGCAATCTCCGGCCTGCTCGAAGGCGACGACGTGCTGCGCACTGCTGAGGCGCTGCGGGCTCTCGGCGCCGGCGTGACGCGCGGCGACGACGGCGTATGGCGCGTCGCGGGCTGCGGTGTCGGCGGCCTCGCCGAGCCCGCGACGACGCTCGACATGGGCAACGCCGGCACCGGCGCGCGCTTGCTCATGGGCGTCGTCGCCGCGCACCCGATCACCTGCCAGTTCACCGGCGACGAGAGCCTGTGCGCGCGCCCCATGGGCCGCATCGCCGAACCGCTCGAGCGCATGGGCGCGCGCTTCGTCGGGCGCTCGGGCTGTCGCCTGCCGCTGACGGTGATCGGCGCCGCCGCGCCGCTGCCCATCGTCTATCGCCTGCCGGTGCCGTCGGCGCAGGTCAAGTCGGCGGTGCTGCTGGCCGGTCTCAACACCCCCGGCGAGACCAGCGTCGTCGAGCCCGAGCCGACGCGCGACCACAGCGAGCGCCTGCTCGCCCATTTCGGCGCCGATCTGCGCATCGAGCGGGACGAAGACGGCGCCCGTGTCGTCACCCTCGTCGGCCAGCCCGAGCTCACCGGCCGCGCCGTCGCCGTGCCGGGCGATCCGTCGTCGGCGGCGTTTCTCGTCACCGCGGCGCTGATCGTTCCGGGTTCGGCGATCACGCTCCGCGGCGTCGGCGTCAACCCGCTGCGCACCGGCCTCCTCACCACCCTCATGGAGATGGGCGCCGACCTCACGCTGACCGACACGCGCGAGGAGGCGGGCGAACCCGTCGCCGACATCGCGGTGCGCGCGGGCGCGCTCAACGGCGTCGAAGTGCCTGCGTCCCGCGCGCCGACGATGATCGACGAATATCCGGTGCTCGCCGTCGCCGCCGCCTGCGCCGAGGGCGAGACGGTGATGCGCGGCCTCGCCGAGTTGCGGGTCAAGGAGAGCGACCGTCTCGCCGCGATCGCGGGTGTCCTCGCGGCCGCCGGGGTTGCCGTCGAGGCCGGCGATGACTACCTGAGCGTCACGGGCTGCGGCGGTCCGCCGCCCGGCGGCGGGCGCATCGAGACGCGGCTCGATCACCGCATCGCCATGGCGTCCCTCGTTCTCGGCATGGCGGCAAGGAAACCGGTCACAATCGACGACACCACGCCGATCGCCACCAGCTTCCCCGGCTTCATCGAGCTGTGCAATGGCCTGGGAGCCAGGATTGGCTGACCGCGCCCGGCCCACGATCATCGCCGTCGACGGGCCCGTCGCCGCGGGCAAGGGTACGCTTGCGCGCAGGCTCGCCGAGCATCTCGGTCTGCGTTACCTCGAAAGCGGCAGGCTCTACCGGGCGGTTGCCGCGCGCGTCCTGCGCGCCGGCGGTGACCCCGGCAACGCCGACGACGTCATCGCCGCGGCGCGCGCGCTCGGCGACGACGACCTCGCGGTGCCCGAACTGCGCGACGAGGCGGTTGGCAATGCCGCCTCGGTGCTTTCGGCGATACCCGAGGTACGCGCGGTGCTGCTCGAATATCAGCGCGCCTTCGGCCGGACGCCACCGGGGGCGGTGATCGACGGCCGCGACATCGGCACGGTGGTGTTCCCCGACGCCACCCACAAGCTGTTCGTCACCGCGAGCCTCGAGGTGCGCGCCGGGCGCCGTTATGGGGAGCTGCGCGCGCGCGGCGTCGACTGCGAGCTCGAGCAGGTGAAGCGCGACGTGGCCGCACGCGACGCGCGCGACCGGGGGCGCGATATCGCCCCCCTCGCCGTCGCGGCGGACGCGGTGGTGATCGACACCGCCGGCCTCGACGCCGAGGCCGCGTTCGAGGCGGGACTCGCCGCCATCACCGGGCGTGGCGGCGGGCCTTCCGGCGACGGCTGAGAATGGTATAATCGGTTGCAGTTTGGCCGCCCCAACGGTATAGATTCCCGCCTTCGGCCGGCACGAGCCGGAACGCCGAAGCGAATTCCCCGGGGTGCGTCGCAGATCGGCGCCGCCGGGGGTGTCCCCGGCGAGGGCGGCCGCAAGAGACCGTTTAGGGCTTAGGAGATCGCATGAGCAACGAGAGCGCCGTGTCCGGCGAGGACACGCCATCGACCGAAGAGAACTTCGCGGCGCTGTTTGCCGAATCGCTTGAGAAACAGGATGCCGCCGAAGGCAGCGTGGTCAAGGGCACGATCATCGCCATCGAAAACGACATGGCTCTCATCGACGTCGGTCTCAAGGCCGAGGGCCGGGTGTCGGTCAAGGAGTTCTCCGAGGGCGGCCAGCCGCCCGAGGTGAAGGTCGGCGACACGGTCGAGGTCTTCCTCGACCGACTCGAGAACCTCTCGGGCGAGGCGGTGTTGAGCCGCGAGAAGGCGCGCCGCGAGGAGGCGTGGACCCAGCTCGACAAGGCGTTCAAGGACGGCGAGCGCGTCAAGGGCACGATCTTCGGCCGCGTCAAGGGCGGCTTCACGGTCGACCTCTCGGGTGCGGTCGCTTTCCTTCCCGGCAGCCAGGTCGACATCCGCCCGGTGCGCGACATCACGCCGCTTATGGGCGTAGAGCACGAGTTCTCGATCCTCAAGATGGACCGCCACCGCGGCAACATCGTCGTCTCGCGCCGCGCCGTGCTCGAGGAGGCGCGCGCCGAGGCCCGCTCGGAGCTGATCGCCAGCCTCAAGGAAGGGCAGGTGCTCGAAGGCGTGGTCAAGAACATCACCGACTACGGCGCCTTCGTCGACCTCGGCGGCGTCGATGGCCTTCTGCACGTCACCGACATCGCCTGGCGGCGCATCAACCATCCAACCGAGACGCTGTCGATCGGCCAGACCGTCAACGTCCAGGTGATCCGCTTCAACCCCGAGACCCAGCGTATCAGCCTCGGCATGAAGCAGCTCGAGGCCGACCCGTGGGAAGGCGTCGAGTCCAAGTATCCGGTCGGCACCAAGTTCCTCGGCCGGGTGACCAACATCACCGACTACGGCGCTTTCGTCGAGCTCGAGCCCGGCGTCGAGGGGCTGGTCCACATCTCCGAGATGAGCTGGACCAAGAAGAACGTGCATCCGGGCAAGATCGTCTCGACCAGTCAGGAGGTCGAGGTGATGGTGCTCGACGTCGACCCCAACAAGCGCCGCATCAGCCTCGGGCTCAAGCAGTGCCGCGACAACCCGTGGCAGCAGTTCCTCGACGAGTATGCGGTCGACAGCGAGATCGAGGGCGAGGTCAAGAACGTCACCGAGTTTGGCCTGTTCGTCGGCCTCATCGGCGACATCGACGGCATGGTGCACATGTCGGACATCTCGTGGGATCGCTCGGGCGAGGAGGCAATCAAGGGGTTCAAGAAGGGCGATGTCGTCAAGGCCAAGGTGCTCGACGTCGACGTCGAGAAGGAGCGTATCAGCCTCGGCATCAAGCAGTTGACCGGTGACCCCTTCGCCGGCGCCGCCGCCGGCCTCAAACGCGGCGCCCGGGTCACCTGCACGGTGACCGCGGTGGTCGACAACGGCATCGAGGTCTCGATCGACGGCGCCAAGGGCTTCGTCCGCAAGGCCGAGCTGTCGCGCGACCGCAGCGAGCAGCGGCCCGACCGTTTCGCCGTGGGTGAGAAGGTCGACGCCAAGGTCACCTCGGTCGACCGCGCCGGGCGGCGCATCTCGCTGTCGATCAAGTCGCTCGAGATCGCGGACGAAAAACGGGCGATGGCCGACTACGGCTCGTCCGACAGCGGCGCGAGCCTGGGCGATATCCTCGGCGCGGCCATGAGCAAGGCGCAGCGGGAACGGGGGGGCACGAAGGCCGCCGCCGACGAGGCGCAGGCGGATAGTGCCGATGAGTCGGATGAAGAGGCGGCCCCCGAGGGCGCCGCCGACGCCGCAGCGTCGGACGACCAGGAAGCCGACAAGAACGCCGACAAGGAGTGAGGCCGGGCGTGCCATGGCCGTCGCCGTGCGCTACGGGCGTCGGGTAGAATGACCCACGAATCGGACATTCTCGTCGATCGACGGCGCCTCAAGCGCGGGCTCGTGCTGTGGCGCGTGCTCGCCGTCGTCGCCCTGGTGGCGACGGTGGTGGCGGTGTTCGCCCGCTTCGACGATCTCGCCTTGCGCGACCACGTTGCGCGGATTTCGGTCGAGGGGCTCATCGTCGCCGATCCGGCGACCATAGAGGCGCTCGGCGACGTCGCCGACAACGCGCGCGTCAAGGCGCTGATCGTGCGTATCGACAGCCCGGGCGGCACCTTCGTCGGCGGCGAGTCGCTGTACCGGGCGCTGCGCAGGGTGGCCGAGCAAAAGCCGGTGATCGCGGTGATGGGCACGGTGGCGACGTCGGCCGGCTACATGACGGCGATCGCCGCCGATCGTATCTTCGCCCACGAGGGCACGATCACGGGCTCGATCGGCGTCATGGTGCAGACCACCGACATCACCGGGCTTCTCGGCAAGCTCGGCGTCACCGCCGAGGCGATCAAGAGCTCGCCCTTGAAGGCGACGCCGTCGCCCCTGGAGCCGCTGACCGACGAAGCGCGCGCCGCCGCGAAATCGCTCATCGACGACATGCACGCGCTGTTCATCGCGATGGTCGCCGAACGCCGCGGCCTCGACGCCGCGCGTGCGCGCGAGCTCGCCGACGGGCGCGTGTATTCGGGGAGGCAGGCACTGCAAATCGACCTGGTCGACGCCATCGGTGACGAGACCGAAGCGCGCAGCTGGTTGGCCGAGACCAAGGGAATTCCGGAAGATTTGCCGGTCCGCGAGGTGGAGGCCGAACGTCCTGGCGAGAAATGGCTGCCCAACCTCGAGTCGCTCGCTGGAAAAATGTTGTTCTCAGAAAGACTTATCCTTGACGGGCTGGTTTCTGTTTGGCACCCTGACCTGCGGTGAGGCGGTCGCCTCGGGAATCACAAGCGAAAAGCAGGCGACCACACCGGAGGCACAAGGGCCGCGGCGCTGAGCGCGCCCAGGGAGGGGTCCAACGTGACGAGATCGCAACTCATCATGCGTCTGGCGGAGCGGAATCCGCATCTCTACCATCGCGACATCGAACGCATCGTCACCACGGTTTTCGAGGAGATATCGGCGGCGCTGTCGCGCGGCGACCGGGTCGAGCTCCGGGGGTTTGGTGCGTTTTCGGTCAAACGGCGGGCGGCGCGGCTGGGCCGCAATCCGCGTACCGGCGAATCGGTCCGCGTCGCAGCGAAGCACCTTCCCTATTTCAAGACCGGCAAGGAGCTGCGCGAACGGCTGAACGCGAAGTAGGCCGGCGCGCCGACGCGGGGCGGGCGTGAAATTACTGCGGTGGATTTTCGCGATCCTGGCCGGGCTCGCGGTCATTGCGTTCGCCGTCGCTAACCGCACCACCGCGCGGGTCAGCTTCGATCCGCTGCCCTTCGGCTTCGAGCTTCCGCTGTTCGCGGTGGCGTTCGGCGCCCTGATCATCGGTTTCGTCGCCGGCGGCGCGGTTATCTGGAGCAACCACCACAAGTGGCGCAAGCTCGCGCGCACGCGCAAGCGCCGGGTCGACGCACTCGAACGCGAACTCGCACGGTTGCAGGACACCGACGGCGGCGACGGCGGCGACAGCGCCGCCCGCCTGCCCAAGGCGCAGTCGGGCTGAGGCGGCGGGCCGCGGCGTTCCGGCATCGCTGTATCTCGCTCGGGCGCGATCTGG
>JAZFVR010000141.1:0-9266 GCA_036447835.1 Alphaproteobacteria bacterium
TCCCCGCCGCCGCAGGCCGTGGCGGGAACGGCGCCCGGCCGGGGAGGGACGATGAGGATTCCGCGCTTCGAGCTCGAGCGCTTCTTTGCCGAGTACGAGTTCTCGACGCCCTATCTGCTGTGCGCCTCCGACTGCGAGTCGATGTCGGTGTCCGAGCTGCTCGCCTTCGAGCCCGACGCCGAAGAGGCGTTCCGCGAACTCCGGCTCGGCTATACCGAATCGCCCGGCCATCCGGCGCTGCGCGCGGCGATCGCCGGGCTCTACGAGGGCATCGGCGCCGACGACGTGCTCGTCCACGCCGGCGCCGAGGAGGCGATCTTCAATTTCGCCAACTCCGTGCTCGCCCCCGGCGACCACGTCATCGTCCACACGCCCTGTTACCAGTCGCTGCTCGAGGTGCCGCGCGCGGCGGGCTGCGAGGTGAGCGCGTGGACGGCGCAGGAGGACGACGGCTGGTCGCTTTCGCTCGACGCGCTCGAGCGCCTGATAAGGCCGAACACGCGCGCCGTCATCGTCAATCTGCCGCACAACCCCACCGGCTACCTCATGGCGCCGGCGGCGTTCGCGCGGCTCGTCGAGATACTGCGTGCGCACGGCGCGATCCTGTTCTGCGACGAGGTCTACCGCCTCCTCGAACACGATGCGGCCGACCGCCTGCCCGCCGCCTGCGATTCATACGAGAACGCGGTGTCGCTGGGCGTGATGTCGAAGAGCTACGGCCTCGCGGGCCTCCGCATCGGCTGGATCGCGACGCGCAACCGCGAAATCTACCAGGCGATGGCAGGGTTCAAGGACTACACGACGATCTGCAGCAGCGCGCCCAGCGAGTTCCTCGCCACCCTGGCGCTTCGTCACGGCGAACGGATCGTCGCGCGCAATCGCCATATCATCGAAGGCAACATCGTTCTGCTCGACGGCTTCTTCGAGCGCTGGAAGGATGCGTTCTCGTGGAACCGGCCGAAGGCCGGGCCGGTCGCCTTTCCCCGCTACGACGGCGACGGCGGCGTCGAGGCGCTATGCCGCGACCTCGTCGCCGCCAAGGGCGTTTTGCTCGCACCGGCATACACCTTCGGCCACGGCGAGCGGCACTTCCGCGTCGGCTTCGGCCGCAGGAACCTGGCCGAGGCGCTGGCGCGCTTCGAGGCGCATCTGACCGAAATCGCCTGATCCGCGTCCGATCTTATGTGCGCTCTCGCGGCGGCCGCGCCACGAGCATGACGTTGACGGCGTTGAGCGCGGCGTAGAGACGATCGAACGCGCCCTTGAACGCGAGCCAGTCGAGGCGCCGCTCGCGGGCGAGCGCCGCGTGGATGTCGCCGAGGCTCCTGCGGCCGTCGACGAGCGCCAGGATGGCGGCGGCGAGCGGCGGCATGTCATGGCTCAGCTCGACCCCTTCGAGCGCAACCTTGATGCGCCCGCCGCGCGCCAGCCTGCGCGCCAACGCGCGCCCGTCGGCCTCGCGCAGCACTGGCACCGCGTTCGGCCCGTCGGGCCGGGCGACCGCGTCGCCGGCGCGCGGCGCGGGCACCGCATAGAAGACGTGGCGCTTGAGTGATCCTGCGAGCAGCTCGGCGAAGGCGCAGCGCTCGATCCACGGCAGCGCCGCGACCCGATCGCGCAAGCCATCGTCGGTCAGGTAGCTCGCCGGGTCGTAGAGCGCCGGCTCGATGAAGCCGGTGACGGCGAGGCCCGCGCCCGCGACCAGCGCCGCGATCTCGGGCACGGTGTAGGCGCGGTCGCGGGCATGGAGCAGCAGGTCGTAAAGGCCGGCGTCGCCGCCCGCGAGGTGATCGCCGACGTAGGCGTTGCGCCGCAGCCAGTTGCTCTCGGGGAGGTCGTCGTAGAGGCGGCGGGCGAGGGCGATGCGTGCACGGTCGTCGTCGCCGCCCGCTATCATGCGCAGCATCTCCTGCATGGGGTAGACGCCGGTGCGCCCGAGCGCGCCGTAGAGCATCAACCCCATGCCGCCGTCTGCGGCGAGCGCGCCGGCGAGCGTGTTGATCCCGGCTTGCGGCGCGGCGAGATGGTGCAGCACCCCGCAGCAGTCGATGTAGTCGTACGGGCCTGGCGCCAGCGTCGCCAGGTCGACGAGCGAGCCGGTGACGAAGCGGATGTTGTCGAGCCCGCGCGCCGCGGCGCGCGCCTCGGCCACTGCGCGCGCGGCGGTCGATACGTCGAGGTATACGATCTCGGCCGGGCTCTCCGCCCAGGCGAGCTGCTGCGCCAGCATGACCGTTCCGTCTCCGGTGCCGCCGCCGGCGATGAGCGCGCGAAGCGGGCGCGCGGTGTCGAGGCGGCCCGCGAAGACGTAGTGGTTGACCTCGGAGAGGTGGCTCGGCGAGCCGGCGATCAGGCGCTTGGCCTCGTCGGCCGGGTCGCGCTCGGGGTAGGGGTACGCCTCGTACTGGTCGCGGACCGCGTCGTCGCCGGGCTCGTTCGCCATGTGCCGGCCTATGTCGCCCCCGTCGTCAGCACGATCTTGCCGGTGGCGGTGCGGCCCTTGAGCGCGGCGAGCGCGGCGGACGCCTCGTCGAGGGGAAAGCGCTGGGAGACATGGGGCGTGAGCCGGCCCTCGCCGTACCACTCGAACAGCGTCTCGAAGGCGGCGCGCAGCCGCGCCGGGTCCTTGCGCCGGTACGAGCCCCAGTAGAACCCGATCGCGGCGCAGTTCTTGACCAGGAGGAGGTTCGCCGGCACCTGCGGCACGCGGCCCGACGCGAAGCCGATGACGACGATGCGCCCTTCCCAGGCGACGCAGCGCAAGCTCGCGTCGAAGGCGGCGCCGCCGACCGGATCGTAGATGACGTCGCAGCCGCGCCCGTCGGTGAGCTCCTTGACGCGCACGCGCAGGTCTTCGGCCCGGTAGTCGATCGCCTCGTCGGCGCCGTGGGCGCGGGCGAGCGCGAGCTTCTCGTCGCCGCCCGCCGCGGCGATCACCCGCGCCCCCATCGCCTTGCCGACCTCGACCGCGGTGAGCCCAACCCCGCCCGCGGCGCCGAGCACGAGCAGCGTCTCGCCCGCCGCCAGCCGCGCGCGCCAGTCGAGGGCGCCGTAGGCGGTGCCGTAGACGATGGCGAAGCCCGCGGCGGCGTCGAAGTCCATGTCGTCGGGCAGGCGAAAGACATCGTCGGCGCGCGCCGCCGCCTGCTCGGCGAAGCCGCCGTGATCGAGCGCCGCCATCACCCGGTCGCCCGGCGCGAGATCCTGCACGCCTTCGCCGCAGTCGAGCACCGTGCCCGCGACCTCGAGGCCGGGGCTGAAGGGAAACGCCGGCTTGTCCTGGTACTCGCCGGCGATAAGCAGCGTATCGGCGAAGTTGACGCCGCAGGCGGCGACGGCGATGCGCACCTCGCCGGCGCCGGCTGCGGGCTCAGGCACCTCCTCGACGACGAGCGTCTCGGGCGCGCCCCATTCCTTGCACAGGACGGCGCGCATGGCTGCCTCTCCGCCTGCGCCGCTTCAGGCGGAAGCGGGCGGCCACGACGCGGCCGCGCGCACCTCGCCGACGCGCCGGTCGGCGCAGTTGATCAGCGGCTTGACGATGAAATCGGCGAGCCGTGCGGCGAGCGCATCGTCGATGGCGCCGAGGTGGCGCAGCACCGCCGCCGTGGCGACCTCCGCCGCGCGCGCCGCCCCGTCGTCGACCTTGAGCGCCAGGCCCAGCCCGAGCGCCGGCAGCGCCACCGCGTAAACGCCCTCGGCCCCGGTCTTGGCCAGCGCCGCGCCGCCCGATGCGGCGATCAGCGCGGTGCCGAAGCGCCCGCTTCCGGCGACCATGTCGGGATGCGCCGCCATCGCCGCGCAGATGCGCGCGCACGCCTCGGCGCGCCCATCTGCGAGCGCGCCCGGGTCGGCGAGGCGCGCCATCGCCGTCGCCAGCCCGGCGAGCGGCAGGCCGATGGTGGGGACGCTGCAGCCGTCGACGGCGACGGGTGCGCGCGCCACATCGACCCCCGCCATCTCGGCGATCGTCTGCGCCACGCGCCGCTGCACCGGGTGGTCGCGGTCGACGTAGCCCGCGGTCGGCTCGCCCAGGTGGCGCGCGGTCGTCAGCATGGCCGCGTGCTTGCCCGAGCAGTTGTTGTGTAGCTGCGACGGCGCCTTGCCGGCGCGCCACAGCGCCTCCGCCGAGGCGTCGTGCACCGGCGGGTGCGCGCCGCACTCGAGGTCGGCCTCGCTCAGGTCGAGGCGCGCGAGCCACGCCTCGACCGCGGCGACGTGCGCGGGCTCGCCGCCGTGCGAGGCGCAGGCGAGCGCGATCTCGGCGTCGCTCAGGGAGAATCTCTCGGCCGCCCCGGTCTCGATCAGCGGCAACGCCTGGATCGGCTTGATCGCCGAGCGCGGCAGGACGAAACGATCGGCCTCGCCCCAGCGGTGGGCGATGCGCCCGCGCGCGTCGGCCACGATGCAGGCGGCGCGGTGCCGGCTTTCGACCGTGCCCCCGCGCACGACCTCGACGGCGACCGGATTTTCTCGGCGCCGGCCGCCTTGACGGGCGTCGCGGGCGGGCTCGGGCGAGGCGTCCGGCATGGGCGATCTCCGCGGTTCGGGTCTTGCCTCGACGGCGCGCGCGGTGCAGTTTCTGTGCATGCGCGGCTATTTCGCCATCGGCGTCGAGGGTATAAGCAAGGAGATGAACGTGGGCAACCTGTTTCGCTCGGCCCACGCCTTCGGAGCCAGCTTCGTGTTCACCGTCGACGCCGCCTACGGCCGCACCGGCGCCCTCGCCGACACCTCGAACACGCCGGGGCAGGTGCCGCTGTACGAGTATGCCGACGCCGCCTCGCTCGGGCTGCCCAGGGGCTGCAAGCTCGTCGGCGTCGAGTTGCTCGACGAGGCCGAGGCGTTGCCGAGCTTCCGCCACCCGCGTTGCGCGGCGTATGTTCTCGGGCGCGAGCGCGGGAGTCTCACGCCCGCGATGGTGGCGCGCTGCGATTTCGTCGTGCGCATCCCGACGCGATTCTCGATCAACGTGGCGACCGCCGGCGCCATCGTCATGTACGACCGGATGTTGAACCTCGGGCGTTTCGCGCGCCGGCCGCTGATCGCCGGCGGCGAGCCGGAGCCTTTGCCCGAGCACGTCTTCGGCGCGCCGAAACAGCGCAGCCGCGCCGCCGGCGACGACGGCTGAGCGCCGGACCGACCATGAGCGGCGGCAAGGACCCTTCGCGCTACGCCGGCCTCTCGGCGCTCGGCGGCAAGAGCGCGCTGCCGGCGTCGCCCGACGACGCGGTGATCGAGAGGGTGGCCAACCCGGCGGCGGGCGAGAGCTACGTCGTGCGCTTCACCGCGCCCGAGTTCACCTGCCTGTGCCCGGTGACCGGCCAGCCCGACTTCGCCCATCTGGTGATCGACTACGTGCCGGGCGAATGGATCGTCGAGAGCAAGTCGCTCAAGCTCTACCTCGGATCGTTCCGCAACCACGGCGCCTTTCACGAGCAAACGACGGTGGCGATCGCGCGCCGCCTCGTCGATGCGCTGGCGCCGGTTTGGCTGCGCATCGGCGGCTACTGGTACCCGCGCGGCGGCATGCCCATCGACGTCTTCTACCAGACCGGCGAGCCGCCCGATGGGCTGTGGATTCCCGATCCCGGCGTCGCGCCCTATCGCGGACGCGGATAACCTCGCCCCGACGCCGCACAAGGGGTTGGCATCGACGAGTCAACCGGAGTAATCTCCGCGCATGTTTTCGAAGATCGTTGCTTTCCCCCTTACCCTCGCCCTGTTCGTCGCCATCGTCTTCTCGCCCGTCCGTGCCGAGGAGGTCGACGTGATCGGCGCGTTCAAGGACTGGACCGCTTACGCGACCAAGCAGGCGGGCAACAAGCTCTGCTACATGGCGAGCGAGCCCAAGAAGGACGAGGGCAAGTACGGCAAGCGCGGGCGTATGTACGCCATGGTCAGCCATCGGCCCGCGGCCAAGGCCAACGACGTCATCAGCATCCACGCCGGCTACAAGTACAAGGAAGGCAGTTCGGTCAGCGTCAAGATCGGCGGCAAGGCCTTCACGCTGTTCACCAACGGCGACACCGCCTGGGCGTCGACCGCGGCCGACGACAGCGCCTTGGTCAAGTCCATGCGGGCGGGCAAGAGCATGGTCGTGCGCGGGGTGTCTTGGCGCGGGACCAAGACCAAGGACACGTACTCGCTCCACGGCTTCACCGCCGCCTACCGCGAGATCGGCAAGGCCTGCCGGGTCAAGTAGCGCGCCAACGCCGCCCTTGCCAGGGGCGGGAGCCGGCGTATATCTAAGCGGACATGACGTACGCCCCGCAAGCCTTCGCACCGCCCGAGCCGGTCGCCGCCGACGGCCGCAGGAACCTCGTGGGCCTGAGCCGCGCCGCGCTCGCCGCCGAGATGGCGGCGCTCGGCGAGCAGCCCTTCCGCGCCAAGCAACTGTGGCACTGGATCTATCACCGCGGCGCGCGCGACTTCGCCGAGATGACGACGCTGGCCAAGGGATTGCGCGAGCGGCTGGCGATGCGTTACGTCATCGCCCGGCCCGAGGTCACGCGCGAGCAGGTCTCGGCCGACATGAGCCGCAAGTGGCTGCTCGCCATGGCCGACGGCCACGAGGTCGAGTGCGTCCATATCCCGGAAGAGGACCGCGGCGCGCTGTGCGTCTCGTCGCAGGTGGGCTGCACGCTCACCTGCCGCTTCTGCTACACCGGCACGCAGGCGCTGGTACGCAACCTGGGGCCAGGCGAGATCGTCGGCCAGGTGATGGTGGCGCGCGACTCCCTCGGCGAGTGGCCGGCGCCGCCCGAAGGGCGCATGGTCTCGAACATCGTCGTCATGGGCATGGGCGAGCCGCTTTACAATTACGAGAACGTCGCCGCGGCGCTGGTCATCGTCATGGACGCCGAGGGCATCGCCATCTCGAAGCGGCGCATCACGCTGTCGACCGCGGGCGTGGTGCCGATGATGCGGCGCTGCGGCGCCGAGCTCGGCGTCAACCTCGCGGTGTCGCTGCACGCGGTCACGGACGAGCTGCGCGATCGGCTGGTGCCGCTCAACAAGAAATACCCCATCGCCGAGCTCATGGCCGCCTGCCGCGACTATCCCGGCGCCAACAACGCGCGGCGCATCACCTTCGAGTACGTCATGCTCAAGGGCGTCAACGATTCAGCCTCCGACGCGCGCCAGCTCGTGCGCCTGCTCGGGGGCGTGCCCGCCAAGGTCAATCTGATTCCGTTCAACGCCTGGCCGGGGGCGCCGTTTGAGTGCTCGGCGCGGCCGACGATCGCGCGCTTCGCCGACATCGTCAACGACGCCGGCTACTCGGCGCCGGTGCGCGTGCCCCGCGGCCGCGACATCCTCGCCGCCTGTGGCCAGCTCAAGTCGGAAAGCGTGCGCGCGCGCAGGACGCGGCACGCCGAGGAGACTGCCCCGGCGAACGCCTAGAGGGCGGACCCGAAAGCCCGCCCCCATCTACGCGCAATCGCGGAACTCGTGTCGGCGGTCAGCGGGCCGCCTTGCTGAGGCCGATGTCGCGCAGCAGACGCTCGTCGATGTCGGGAAGCTTCTTCGACCGCGGCCGGGCGGAGATCATGCGGGCGACCTCGACGCCATCGAGGCCGCGGATGCTCTGGCGGTCGATCATCGCATCGTATTTCCACATGTCATCGTCTCCTTCTGGCTCGGTGTTGCTCTGCCTTG
The DNA here is from genome assembly GCA_036447835.1 of Alphaproteobacteria bacterium. Taxonomy (GTDB): domain Bacteria; phylum Pseudomonadota; class Alphaproteobacteria; order JAAXGF01; family JAAXGF01; genus JAZFVR01. Next base: position 7,660 of record JAZFVR010000141.1, read on the forward strand.
GTGACAAGGTAGGGATGGAACGGCATTGAAACAAATTCTTAATTTTCATGATTTAAATGAATATAATTCAGTTATGTATGCGACCATCCGGCCCTCGCTCGAGGTGCGTCATCTGCGCATGCTTGTCGCCATCGCCGAGGCGGGGAGCGTGAGCGACGCGGCGGACGCGCTCGCCGTCACGCCCTCGGCGCTCACACATCGCATCCGCGAGGCCGAGCGACGGCTGGGCCTCGCGCTCTATTCCCGCGTCCGCGGCCGGCTGCGACCGACGCCCGCGGGCGAGGGCCTGCGCCAGGCGGCCGAGCGGCTGCTCGCCGACCTCGACCGCGCCGAGGCCGACGCGCGCGCCGTGGGCGGCGGCGTCGGCCACGTGGTGCGGCTCGGCATCGGCTTCTACACCGCCTACCACTGGCTGCCGCAGTTCCTGCGCCGCCTTTCCGGCGTCGCACCCGACGTTCAGGTGGAGATCGTCGCCGACGCCGCGCGGCGGCCGCTCGACATGCTGCTCGAAGGCGGCATCGACGTGGCGATTGTCTCCGGCGATCCCACGGGCACTGGCGTCGAGGGCGTGCGCCTCTTCACCGACGAACTGGTCGCCATTATGACGCCCGGCCATGCGCTCGCCGGCCGCGCCCACATCGTCGCCGAGGATCTCGTCGACGAGGACTACATCACCTACTCGCGCACGGCGATGCCGGGCCACGAATACGACCGCCTGATGCGCCCCGCCAACGTGTATCCGCGCCGCTGGGCCAGCGTCGAACTGCCCGAGGCGATCGCCGAGCTCGTTTCCGCCGGCTTTGGGGTGAGCATTCTCGCCCACTGGGCGGTCGCGCCGCACATCCGCTGGGGGCGGCTCGCCCACGCGCGGGTTACGGCCGACGGCCTGCCCATCGAGTGGTACGCCGCCCTGCGCGCGGCCGACGACGCCGCCGCGCCGGCACGCGCCGTCGCCCGGGTGCTCGCCGAGTGGTGCCGGGACGTGCCTGACGCCTTCGCCGGCGCCTGATCGCGATTGCCGCCCGGCGCCTTTCCGGCGCTTGCCGCGGGCTGGCCTTTCCCTATACTGCGCGCGCGTTCGCGGCTTATCGGGGGTTCCTCAAGGTGACCAGCGGCGTGAAGAAGGTGGTGCTGGCGTACTCGGGCGGGCTCGACACCTCGGTCATCCTCAAATGGCTGCAGGTGGCGTACGGCTGCGAGGTGGTGGCCTTCACCGCCGACATCGGCCAGGGCGAGGAGATCGAGCCGGCGCGGGCCAAGGCCGAGATGCTCGGCGTGCGCGAGGTGTTCGTCGAGGACCTGCGCGAGGAGTTCGTGCGCGACTTCGTCTTCCCGATGTTCCGCGCCAACGCGCTCTACGAGGGCGTCTACCTGCTCGGCACCTCGATCGCCCGGCCGCTGATCGCCAGGCGCAAGATCGAGATCGCGCATGAGACCGGCGCCGACGCGGTGGCCCACGGCTGCACCGGCAAGGGCAACGACCAGGTGCGCTTCGAGCTCGCCTACTACGCGCTCGACCCCGACATCCGGGTGATCGCGCCGTGGCGCGAGTGGGACCTCGATTCGCGCTCGAAGCTGCTCGACTTCGCCGGCAAGCACCAGATCCC
>JAZFVR010000142.1:0-5810 GCA_036447835.1 Alphaproteobacteria bacterium
CCGCGACGCAGAAGGGGATCGAGACCAGCGGGTCGAGGCCGAACAGCGAGTACAGCCAGAACGCGGTGTACATGCTGAGCATCATGAACTCGCCGTGGGCGAAGTTGACGATCTCCATGAGCCCGAAAATGAGGCTGAGCCCGGCGGCGACGAGGGCGTAGATGAAGCCCATGAGCAGGCCGCTGATGATCGTCTGGACGATGATCTCGGTGGTCATGCCTTCCCCGCCGCGGCAAGGCCGCCGGCGGCCCTGCCCGCGCTCAAGAGCGACCTGCTTAGACGATTCTCCCGGCCATCGTAAACGCTTTTATCGCCGCGCGGGCCGGCCGCGGCCGGCGCGACGGCAATGTCCGGGTTGAACGGGCCGCCTTATGGGCATAGCCTTTCACTAACCGCGGCGGTCGTCGCGCTGCCACGCCGGCCGGGACGCCGCCGCCGACTGTTCGTATAATGAACAAAGGGAGGACATCATGGACTCACGCGCTTTTCTGACGGTTTCTGCGGCTCTGGCGCTTGGCCTCGCGGCGCTGGCGCAGCCCGCGGCCGCCCACGAGGCGCCCGACGAGGTGCGCATCGGGGTGCTCTATCCCCTGTCGGGCGCGGTCGCCCAGGCCGGGGCCGATTCGCTCGCCGCGGTCGAGACCGCGGTCGACATCGCCAACAACCACTACGACCTCGACTTCCCGCTGGCGCTCACCGCGGGGCTTCCCAACCTGCACGGCGCCAAGATCCGCCTCATCGTCGCCGACCACCAGGGCAAGCCCGAGATCGGCCGCGCCGAGGCCGAGCGCCTGATCACCCAGGAGAAGGTGGTGGCGCTCTACGGCGCCTATCACTCGAGCGTCACCGCGGCGGCGAGCAACGTCGCCGAGCGCCTGCAGATTCCTTACGTCACCGGCGAGTCGTCGTCGCCCAAGCTGCACACGCGCGGCTTCAAGTGGTTCTTCCGCACCGGGCCCCACGACGGCCACTACACCAAGGTGATGTTCGACTTCATGCGCGATCTCGAGAAGATGAAGGGCATCAAGATCGCCACCGCGGGCATCATGCACGAGGACACCCAGTTCGGCGTCGACAGCGCGCGCGTCCAGGTCGAGCTCGCCGAGAAGGCCGGCATCAAGGTCGTCAACAAGCTCGCCTACCGCTCGAAGACGACGTCGCTGATCTCCGAGGTGCAGAGCCTCAAGGCGTCGAACCCCGACGTCTACCTGCCGACCTCGTATACCAGCGACGCCATGCTGTTCGTGCGCACGGCGAAGGAGCTCGACTACAACCCCAAGCTGTTCATCGCCCAGAACGCGGGCTACAACGACCCGACCTTCCGTGAGACCATGGGCAAGGACGCGGAAGGCATCATCTCGCGCGGGCCGTTCGCCCTCGACATGGCCGACAACATACCGCTGATCAAGGACCTCGACCGGCTCTATCAGAAGCATTCGAACGGCCGCGCCATCTTCGACCCGCCGGTGCGCACCTTCACCGGCGCGCTGGTGTTGTTCGATGCCATCAACCGGGCGGGCTCGACCGATCCTGAGAAGATCCGCGTGGCGCTGACCGAGACCAACATCCCGGCGCGTCAGCTGACCATGCCGTGGCAGAACATCCGCTTCGGGCCCGACGGGCAGAACACCGGCGTCGGCGCCATTCTCATCCAGATCCAGGACGGTGAGTTCTGGTCGATCTACCCCTTCGAGGTGGCGGCGCGCGAGGTCATCTACCCGTTCCCGCGCTGGGCCGACCGCTGAACGCTGTTCACTCCACCGTAGCGGTGCGAGGGATGCCCGTCCCTCGCACCTTTTTCTGCGGCGATTATGTGCGCAAAGCCGCGGTTCTCGCGACCTCGGCTCGCGTTCAAAGGCCGTTTGTTCCTTGGCCACGCAGGCTTCCGCCGCATACGCGGCGGCCCTTGGGGAGCGGGCTCCGCAAGTCGAGACGACCCCATCGTCTTGACTTGCGGTATTCCATCGCCGTGGTGACGCGATGGTGAAGGCGCACGGCGCGCGCCTCGGCGTCGACATCGGCGGCACCTTCACCGACGTGGCGCTCGAGGCGCGCGGAACGATCCACACCGCCAAGACGTTGACCACCGCGGACGCGCCCGAGCGCGGCGTGCTCGCGGGTATCGGGAGCGTGCTCGAAAAGGCGTCGCTGGCGCCGGGCGAGGTCGCGGTGATCATCTACGGCACCACGCTCGCGACCAACCTGCTGATCGAGCGCAAGGGCGCCAGGACGGCGCTGATCACCACCGAGGGCTTTCGCGATTCGCTCGAGATGCGCAACGAGAACCGCTTCGAGCAGTACGACGTCAACATCGACCTGCCGGCGCCGCTGGTGCCCCGGCATTTGCGCTTCCCCGTGCCCGAACGCATCAACGCGCGCGGCGAGGTGCTCGTTCCCCTCGACGAGAGCGCGATCGACCGTCTCGTGCCGACGCTCGAGCGCGAAGGCGTCGAGAGCGTCGCCGTCGGCTTCCTGCACAGCTACGTCGATCCGGCGCACGAGACCAGGGCGGGTGAGATCGTCGCCCGCCGCCTGCCCGGCGTGTCGGTCTCGCTGTCGTCGCACGTCTCGCCCGAGATGCGCGAGTACGAGCGCTTCTCGACCGCCTGCGCCAACGCCTATTGCCAGCCGATGATGAGCCGGCACCTCATCGAGCTCGAGCGCGAGCTCGCCGCCGCCGGCCTCGACTGCCCGGTCTACATGATGCTCTCGGGCGGCGGCATCACCACGCTCGAGACCGCGGTGCGCTTTCCCGTGCGCCTCGTCGAATCGGGGCCGGCGGGCGGCGCCATCTTCTCGAGCCATCTCGCGGCCGAGTGCGGCCTCGACGCGGTTCTCTCCTACGACATGGGCGGCACCACGGCGAAGATCTGTTTGATCGACGGCGGCCGGCCGCAGACCTCGCGCAGCTTCGAGGTCGCGCGGGTCTATCGTTTTCTCAAGGGAAGCGGCCTGCCGCTGCGCATCCCGGTGATCGAGATGGTCGAGATCGGCGCCGGCGGCGGCTCGATCGCCGATGTCGACGCCATGGGCCGGATTTCGGTCGGCCCCGAGAGCGCGGGCTCCGATCCCGGACCGGCGTGCTACGACCTCGGCGGCGAGGCCGCCACGGTGACCGACGCCGACGTCGTCCTCGGCAAGATCGACCCGGCGAACTTCGCCGGCGGCGCGATGCGGCTCAGCCAGGCATGCGCCGAAGCCGCGGTGATGCGCGACGTCGGCGGGCCGCTCGACCTCGAGGTCCATCTCGCCGCGCTCGGCATCGCCGAGATGGTCGACGAGAACATGGCCAACGCCGCCCGCGTCCATGCCATCGAGAGCGGCAAGAACGTGGCGGCGCGCACGCTCGTCGCCTTCGGCGGCGCGGCGCCGCTGCACGCCGCGCGCGTGGCCGGGAAGCTCGGCATCGACACCGTCGTCGTGCCGCGCGGCGCCGGCGTCGGCTCGGCGATCGGCTTCCTGCGCGCGCCCGTCGCCTACGAGGTGATACGCAGCCACCATCAGCTCCTCGGCGACCTCGACGTCGCCGGCATCAACGCGCTGCTCGACGAGATGCGCGCCGAGGCGCGCGCCGTGGTCGAGCCCGGCGCCATGGGCGAGCGGCTCGTGGAATCGCGCGTCGCCTACATGCGCTACGTCGGCCAGGGCCACGAGGTCATGGTGCCGGTGCGCGCCGAAGCGCTCGGCGGCGACGCCGAAGCGGTGCTGCGCGCCGCGTTCGAGGGCGCGTACCAGCGCCTCTACGATCGCCTCATCCCCAACCTCGAAGTCGAGATCCTGTCGTGGGCCTTGCTGCTCGGCACCGTGCCGACAAAGCCCGAGAAGCGTGCGCCCGCCGATGTGGCGTACACTGCCGCGCCCGCGTCCGAGCGCCGGGTGTTCGACCAGACGAGCGGCGCCTACGAAACCGTCGCCGTCTTCATGCGCGCCGATCTCGAGCCAGGGGCGCGCATCGCCGGGCCGGCGCTCATCGTCGAGGACGACACCGCGACGCTGGTCACGGGCGCGTTCGATGCACGGCTCGACGCGCTCGGCTACATTGTGCTCGACCGCAAACGCGAGGAGGCGTAAGCGCCATGCCGGGCCAGGGGACGCTTTCGAACATCCGCATGCAGATCATGTGGAACCGGCTCATCGCCGTGGTCGAGGAGCAGGCGCAGACGCTCGTGCGCACCGCGTTCTCGACCAGCGTGCGCGAGGCGGGCGACCTCTCGGCCGGCGTCTTCGACCGCCGGGGGCGCATGCTCGCCCAGGCGGTCACCGGTACGCCGGGGCACGTCAACTGCATGGCCGAGGCGGTGATCCATTTCATCGACAGGTTCCCGGTCGACGAGATGGCGCCCGGCGACGTCTTCGTCACCAACGACCCGTGGATCGCCTCGGGCCACCTGCACGACCTCACCTTCGTCACGCCGGTGTTCCGCAAGGGCCGCGTCGTCGCCATGTTCTCGAACACCACCCACGTCGTCGACATCGGCGGGCGCGGCTTCGGCCCCGACGCCCTCGAGGTGTTCGAGGAGGGCCTCAACATCCCCATCATGCACCTGTTCCGGCGCGGCGAGCCCAACCACACGCTGCTCGACATCCTGCGCAGCAACGTGCGCGAGCCGCAGCAGGTCGTCGGCGACGTCTTCGCCTGCGCGGCGTGCAACGACATCGGCGGCCGCCGCCTCATCGACATGATGGACGAGTTCGACCTCGACGACCTCGAGGCACTCGCCGACTTCATCATCGAGCACTCGCGCCGCGCCACGGTCGACAAGATCGCGCAGCTAACGCCGGGCACCTACACCAACGACATGACCACCGACGGCTACGACCGCGACGTCCACCTCAAGGCGACGATGACGGTGAGCGCCGACTCGATCCACGTCGATTACAGCGGCGTCTCGCCGGCGAGCCCGTTCGGCATCAACGTCGTGCTCAACTACACCAAGGCCTACACCTGCTTCGGCGTCAAATGCATCATCGCGCCCGAGGTGCCCAACAACGCCGGCTCGCTGGCGCCGATCACCACCTCGGCGCCCGAAGGCTCGATCCTCAACGTCGAGCGCCCGCGCGCGGTCGCCGTGCGCCACGTCATCGGGCATCTCTTGCCCGACACCATCTTCGGCTGCCTGCAGCAGGTGTTTCCCGGCGGTGTTCCGGCCGATGGCGCGGCGTCGCTGTGGAACGTGCAGCTGCGCGGGGTGCCCGCCGACGAAGACGGCGCGGGCGCGACGGCGTTCGAGATGCTGCAGTTCAACAGCGGCGGCGCCGGCGCGCGCCCGGGCAAGGACGGGCTCAGCGCGACGGCGTTCCCGAGCGGCGTGCGCGGCATGCCGGTCGAGGCCAACGAGGCGATCACCCCGGTGGTGTTCTGGCGCAAGGAGCTGCGCCCCGATTCGGGCGGCGCCGGCGCGCGCCGCGGCGGCCTCGGCCAGGTCATCGAGATCGGCGGCGCCGACGGCATCCCCTTCGACGTGCTCGCCATGTTCGAGCGCTGCCGCAACCCGGCGCGCGGCCGCGCCGGCGGCAAGGGTGGCGCGGCGGGGCGCGTCGGCCTCGTCTCGGGCGCGGTGCTGCGCGGCAAGGGCCGCCAGTCGATCCCGTCGGGCGACCGCCTGCTCCTCGAGCTTCCCGGCGGCGGCGGCTACGGCGATCCGTTCGACCGCGACGCCGCGCTGGTCGCCGCCGACGTGCGCAACGGCGTGGTCTCGCGCGAGAGCGCGGCAGCCGATTACGGCGTCGTGCTCGCGCAAGACGGCTCCATCGACGAGGCGGCGACGGCGGCGGCGCGCAAGCGGGGCTGAGGCGTCGGCCGAGAGCGG
>JAZFVR010000143.1:0-2808 GCA_036447835.1 Alphaproteobacteria bacterium
GAAGGCCGTCGTATGGGTACCCTATGTCCGACTTAGACCACTGGTCTTGATCGCAGAACCGATCCACCGGGGAGAAATCACATGAGCGTGAAGCATATTCAGCCGGCGGCGCTACACGAGACGCCCGGATACACCCACGTTGTCGTGGCCGCGGGCCTCGCATACGTCTCGGGCCAGGTGGCGCTCGACCGCGAGCGCCGGTTGGTCGGCAGCGGCGACGTCGAGGCGCAGGCCGTCCAGGTGTTCGCGAACCTCGACGCAGCGCTCGCCGAAGTCGGCGCCGGCCTCGGCGACGTGCTGCGCCTCAACACCTACGTCACCGACGCCGGCCACGTCGCCGGCTTCCGCAGGGTGCGCGACCGCGTGCTGCCGACCCCGCAGCCGGCCTCGACCCTGGTCGTCGTCGAGGCGCTCGCCGATCCCGAGTGGCTGATCGAGATCGAGGCCGTCGCGGCGGTCCCCTAAGCGCCCGACGGGCCGGTCGTCGCGTGCCTCCGGTCCGGATCGTCGGCGTGCGCCCGCGCGCCGTTACATCAGCCAGCGCACGAGCTCGACGGGCCAGAGCAGCCCGCGTTCGAGCGCGGTCGCCAGAAACTCCGCGAAGTACGCGCCGCGCCAGCCGATCCAGAACAGGTATCCCGTGTAAGCGAACGCGACGACGATGTAGACGGCCAACATGATGTACAAGGCGACCTTGAGCATCCTGACGATTCCAGAATTGGCTCTGCGACCGGCGACCCGCTGGGAGACGCGCGTTTCGGGCGCGCGGCGGCTTCGGCGTATCAACGAAGGCGACCGCCGGATCGCCGCGCGCTTCCGCGCGCTCATACACTCGCATTAGTGTCGAAGGAAGTGGCCTATGCAACAAGCAAATTCACTCGCCGAACTGACCGAGCTTGGCAGGGTGCGGCTGTCGGAGCATTTCTTCATGCGCGACATGCTCTACAGCGAGGTCGCCAACTTTCACGGCATTTCCAACGTTCCCGTCGACGCCGAACTCGCCGTCGCCGCCGGCGAGAAGCTGTGCCGGTTGATCCTCGAGCCGCTGCACCGCGCCTTCGGCGGCATCGCCGTGCGCAGCGCCTATCGCTCGCCAACGGTCAACGGCTTCTGCCACAAGCGCCACACCCGGGGCGACGCCTACTACTACTGCTCGGACAACGCGTACAGCGCCGGGCGTCACATCTGGGACCTGCGCGACGCCCAGGGCTACATGGGCGCGACCGCGAGCGTCGTCGTCCCCTGGTACATCGAGCGCTTCGAGAAGAGCGGCGACTTCAGGCCGCTCGCGTGGTGGATCCGCGACCACATCGAGCACTATGCCGAGGCGATCTTCTTCCCTTGGCTGTGCGCCTTCAACATCCGCTGGTACGAGGGCCCCTCGGAGCAGGCGATCTACTGGACCACGCCGGACCTCGCCGAGGGCGAGCTGCTGACCAAGCGGGTCGAGCCCGGCTTCGACGGGGACCACGCGAAGGAATACCCTGGCTTTCCCCGCCTCGACTGATTTCGATTGCTGCCGGGCCGCCGCGCGGCGCAAACTCGCGGCAACGACGGGACGTATCGTCGGAGGAGGTTCATCATGCGGGCAGCGGTGATGGAGGGCGTGCGCGAGCCGCTCGTGGTGCGCGAGGTGCCCGACCCCGAGGTGGCGCAGCACGGCGCCGTGATCCGGGTCGAGGCGAACGGCATCTGCCGCAGCGACTGGCACGGCTGGGTCGGCGACTGGGACTGGGTCGGGCTGCGGTTCGAATTCCCTCACGTGCTCGGTCACGAGTTCTGCGGCGTCGTCGAGGAGGTCGGCAGCGAGGTGCGCGGCTTCAAGCAGGGCGATCGCGTCATAGTGCCGTTCAGTCAGGGCGAAGGCACCTGTGAGCAGTGCCGGCAAGGCTTCCAGAATGTCTGTGAGCACGCCTTCGCGCCGGGATTCTCGTACTGGGGCGGCTTCGGCCGCTACGTCGCGGTCCCCCACGCCGACGTCAACCTGGTTACGTTGCCCGACGAGATCGGTTTCGTCGAAGCGGCGAGCCTGGGGTGCCGCTATATGACCTCGTTCCACGGCCTCGTCGACCAGGCGCGGGTCGTCGCCGGCGAGTGGGTCGCGGTGCACGGCTGCGGTGGCATCGGGCTGTCGGCGGTGCAGATCGCCACGGCGCTCGGCGCCAACGTCATCGCCGTCGACATCGACCCCGAAAAGCTCGACAAGGCGAAGCAGGTGGGGGCCGTGGAAACGATACACGCAGGCAACGCCAACCCGGCAAGGGCGATCCGCGAGCTGACCAGGGGCGGCGCCCACGTCTCGGTCGATGCGCTCGGCATCGCCGCGACCTGCCAGGGCTCGGTGAAGTCGTTGCGCCGGCGTGGCCGCCACGTGCAGATCGGGCTGACGGGTTCGGAAGAGCGCGGCGAGATCGCCCTGCCCATCGACCTCATCGTCGACAAGGAGCTCGTCATCTTGGGATCGCACGGCATGCAGGTGCCGCGCTACGCCTCGCTGCTGGGGATGATCGCGACCGGCAAGCTGAAGCCTGCCGAGCTGGTGAGCCGTACGGTGTCGCTCGAGGAGACCGGCGAGGTGCTCGCTTCGATGGGCGAGTTTGCTACCATCGGCATCCCCGTCATCGACCGCTACTAGCGCACCTTCCGCTTGGTTCGACGCACCTAAGGCCCCCCTCACCCTTCCCTCTTCCCCCGCGCGGCGGGAGTGGGTTGCAAAGGCTTAGCGAGGCTTGAGGCCGAGCCCAAGCCGGAGCCGGGTGAGGTGGGCGATTCGATCTGACCGGGCAATGCTCTAGGAGCCCGACACCA
>JAZFVR010000144.1:0-3537 GCA_036447835.1 Alphaproteobacteria bacterium
AGCTCCTGCAATTCTTCGGTCAGTGGTTGGAGCGCATGCATGATGCCGCTGTAGCGATAGCCTGCGGTCCCGTACCAGGCCGACAAGCGGGGGATCTGGATGGACCGCCCCATAAGGCGTGCGGACACCTGACGCCAGTCGATCCGATCCCGCAGGAGGTCGAGGTACCGATCTGCCTCGGCGGGACTCAAGGCGTCGTTGATCAGATAGGCCTCGCCGTCGGAGGGCAAGAGATTGAGTCCAGTTGGCACGGTGCCTCTCCTCGGTGAACCGGTCTCAACGGGTGGAGTGCGGATCGGTTCCTCGGGCTCCAACGCCGGTGCGATCCCATGCTCCAGGAGCTGCATGCTGCGCCTTCCTGCGATGCGCCCGCAACGTCTCCAACTTGCTCCGGCGGGGCCTTTCTTTTGGCCGCCCAAGCCCCGTCAGCGCCCGCTGGTTCCGGCGGGTGCCAACAGATACCCGCAAAGCCGCCAACGCGCACCACGCGCGCCCGCAGGGCCGTGGAGGGGCCTTATGCACCTAACCCGCACCTATGAAGGAACAAGGGGCTCAGCCGTTTCCAGCTAAGCCCCTATTTTATTTGGCTCCCCGGGCCGGACTCGAACCAGCGACCTAGTGGTTAACAGCCACCCGCTCTACCAACTGAGCTACCGAGGATCGGTGTGCGCGACTGCGCGCGCGGCGTGTATAGCAAACCATATAGGCGCTCGCCAGCGATTCCTCCAGCTCGCGGCGCTCAACGATGCGTTGTCGTCCTTTGACCGCGTGACGCCCGCGCGCTACCACTGGTCCACCCGCGCCGAGGGTCGAACCCGGCGCCCGGGCGCCGGGTAGGGAGGAGCCGCGAATGGCCATCGACGTCGCGCGCGCCCGCGGCGAGACGCCGGGTTGCGCCAACGTGCTGCATTTCAACAACGCCGGCGCGGCGCTGATGCCGGCGCCGGTGGTCGAGGCGACGGTCGCGCATCTGCGCCTCGAGGCCGGGATCGGCGGCTATGAGGCGTTCGCGCGCGCAGAGGACCGCATCGAGCGCGTCTACGACTCGATCGCCCGGCTCATCAATTGCCGGCGCGACGAGATCGCGCTGATCGAGAACGCGACGCGCGCCTGGGACATGGCGTTCTACGCCTTCGATTTCAGGCCCGGCGACCGCATCCTCACGGCGAACGTCGAATACGCGAGCAACTACATCGCCTATCTGCAGGTGGCGAAGCGCACGGGCGCGGTGGTCGAGGCGATCGCCGACGACGACCACGGCCAGATCTCGCTCGCCGCGCTCGAGGCGGCGATCGACGACCGCGTCAGGCTGATCTCGATCACCCACGTGCCGACCAACGGCGGTCTCGTCAACCCGGCCGCGGGCGTCGGGCGCATTGCGCGCGCGGCGGGGGTGCCGTACCTGCTCGACGCCTGCCAGTCGGTGGGGCAGATGCCCATCGACGTCGAGGCGATCGGTTGCGACATGCTGTCGGCGACCGGGCGCAAATATCTGCGCGGGCCGCGCGGCACCGGCTTCCTCTATGTACACCGCGACCTGCTCGAGCGGCTCGAGCCGCCGTTCCTCGACCTGCACGCGGCCACCTGGACCGCGCCCGACGCCTACGAGCTGCGCGCCGGTGCGCGCCGCTTCGAGAACTGGGAGTCCTACGTCGCCGGCAAGGTCGGTCTCGGGGTCGCCATCGACTACGCGCTTGAGTGGGGTCTCGAGGCCATCCGCGACCGCGTCTACGCTCTCGCCGAAGCCCTGCGCGCGCGACTCGGCGCGCTTCCGCGAGTGACGCTGCGCGATATTGGCGCCGAACGCTGCGGCATCGTTACCTTCACCCTCGACGGCATGAGCGCCGAGGCCGTCGAAGCCGCGCTCGAACGCCTCGCGATCAACGTTTCGACCTCGAGCGCCGCCGGCACGCTGCTCGACATGCAGGCGCGCGGTCTCGAACCGGTCGTGCGCGCCTCGGTCCACTATTACAACGACGAGGAAGAGGTCGAGCGCTTCGCAAGCGCCGTGGCGGCGTTGCCCTGACGCCGGGCGGACGCCTTGGCAGCGTGACGTCAGGACCCCATGTTGTAATTGGATTTCTGAATTAGCGTGGCCCGACGTTGGTCCTCGTCGAGGGATGAAGGGCGAGGTCCGTCGTGCGGATGTCCGATACCGAATACGAGGTGACATGAGGCTGCGATCGATTCTCGCCAAGATTCCGTTCGGCCCCTTCCGCCACCCGCCGCCGGTGGTCGGCGTGGTGCGGCTCGGCGGGATCATCGGCGTCGTCGGGCCGATCCGGCGCGGACTCACGCTTGCCGGCGTCGCGCGCTCGCTCGAACGCGCCTTCAGGCTCGACGGCGTCGAGGCGGTAGCGCTGGCGATCAACTCGCCGGGCGGCTCGCCGGTACAGGCGGCGCTGATCCACCGGCGCATCCGCGCCCTCTCCGACGAGCACGGCGTTCCGGTCTTCGCCTTCGCCGAGGACGTCGCCGCCTCGGGCGGCTACTGGTTGGCGCTCGCCGCCGACGAGATTTACGCCGACGCCGCGTCGATCATCGGCAGCATCGGGGTGATCTCATCGGGCTTCGGCTTCACCCGGGCGATCGAGCGCCTCGGCGTCGAGCGGCGCCTGCACACCGCCGGCGACAGGAAATCGATGCTCGACCCGTTCCGCCCCGAGGACCCCGACGACGTCGCCCGCCTCGCGGCGATTCAGGGCGATATCCACGAGAACTTCATCGAGACCGTGCGCGCGTGCCGCGGCGAGCGTCTCGCCGAGAACGAGGAGAACCTGTTCTCGGGCGCGTTCTGGACCGGCCGGCAGGCGCAGGAACTCGGTCTCGTCGACGGCATCGGCGACCTGCGCGCGGTGATGCGCGAACGATTCGGCGAGCGCGTCAGGCTCAAGCTCGTCGGCGACGAGCGCCGCCGGCTGTGGCGCCGGCTCGGCGGGAGCGAGGCGGCGCCCGATACCGCCGCCGACTGGGCGTCGGGCGCCATTTGGGCGCTCGAGGCGCGCTCGTTGTGGTCGCGCTACGGGCTCTGAGCGTCGCCAGCAAGCGACCGCGCCTTCGGTCCACTCGACCCGCATTGCCCAGATGACCTTGTGATTTGACGACAGAACACCCGGATTCTGGCATAAGAATCAATACGTTATAGACGGATTTGGGGTGTTGATATGGTTCACCCGATGGGTGAATCGAAAGAAGGGGTTCTGAGGCTGGATTTTGACCGTCGGCTCAAGCTTGAGTTCCACGGTTCCAAGGTCACTTCCGATGCGGGGTTGTTGCCGTACCGGGAACTGGATGATGCGGTCGGACTGACTGGGATTGCCGGGGACGCACTCACGGACGCCCGTCGTGGGAAGAACGGTCGCCACGGTCTTGTCGGGCAATTCCGCCAGTCCGTTTTCGGACGCCTTGGCGGGTACCGACGACGTGAACGATGCCGACCGGCTCAGCCTCGACCCGGTCATGCGGTGAATCGTCGGCGGCCATGCTGTCACGAAACAGGCGGCCTCAACCAGTCAGGTGGGTCGCTTCGAGACGGAA
>JAZFVR010000145.1:0-16926 GCA_036447835.1 Alphaproteobacteria bacterium
CGCGTTCGGCGATGCCGCCGTAGACTTCCGGTTTGTGGTGGCAGGTGGGCTGGGTGAAGATGCGCGGCCCGTGCTCGACGCCACCGCCCTTGGGGTCGGGGGCGCCGTAGTAGAGGCGGTGGATGCGGAAGAACGAGGCGGCCTGCGCGCACATCGGGCACGGCTCGAGGGTGACGTAGAGGTCGCAGCCGTCGAGGCGCGGGCCTTGGCGCCCGGCCGCGGCGGCGCGCAGGGCCAGCAGCTCGGCATGGGCGCTGGCATCGCCGAGCTCCTCGACGCGGTTGCCGGCCGCCGCCAGCAGCTCGCCGCTGGCGCCGTCGACGACCGCGGCGCCCACCGGCACCTCGCCGCGCCCGGCCGCCGCCGCGGCCTCGGCGAGCGCGCGCTCCATCGGCGTTTCGGAAAGCGCCGTCATGGGCGCACCATCGGGCGCGCCGGCGCCGCCGTCAAGCACCCGAACGACCTCCGAAGGCTCGCCCATGTTTGCGCAATGTTGCACCGCAACTTCCCCTTGCCGCCCCGAAGTTAACGTTAAGTTAACCGTGGATAAAGGGATAGAGGACTTGTAGCGGGGAGCAGACCGGGCTAATATCGCAGTGCACAATAAATTGAACCGGGTGGAGTGATGACACAGTTGTCCCAGGAGCCGGCCAACGGCGCGGCGCTCGCCGACGAGCTCGACGGCCACGTCTTCGAGGACCTCGGGGTCGGCATGACCGCGCTCTATTCGAAGACGGTCACCGAATCGGACATCAACCTGTTCTGCGCCATCTCGGGCGACACCAACTCGCTCCATCTCGACTACGAATACGCCAAGACGACCATGTTCGGCGGGCCCATCGCCCCCGGCATGCTCTCGGCGAGCTTCATCTCGACGGTGATCGGCACCAAGCTGCCCGGTCCGGGCTGCGCCTACGTCAGCCAGAACTGCCGCTTCAAGGCGCCGGTGCGCGCCGGCGACACGGTGCGGGCGCGGGCGACGGTGACCGAGCTCTTGCCCGAGCGTCGCTGCGTCGTGCTCAAGACCGTGTGCACCGTCGGCGACAGCGTCGTCGTCGAGGGCGACGCCGTCGTCATGCTGCTCGCGCGCCGGCGCGACGGGAGTGGCGAAGGCACCTGAGCCCTCGTCCGCGAAGCGGCCCGTGTGCGCGCGCGGCGTCCGGTTGAGTTCCCCCGCCTTTTGCGGTAAAGGCCCGTATGCGCATTTTGCGCCACTTCAACGGTGTCGAGGCGGCGGCGCGCGGCGCCGTGGTCGCGCTCGGCAACTTCGACGGCCTGCACCGCGGCCACATGGGCGTCATCGCCGAGGCGGGGCGCCTGGCGCGGGGCTACGGCGCACCGTGGGGCGTGCTCACCTTCGAGCCGCATCCGCGCCGCTACTTCCAGCCCAACACCGTGCCCTTCCGCCTGACCCCGTTCCGCACCAAGGCGCGGCTCATCGCCGGGCTCGGCGTCGATGCGATGTTCAACCTGCGTTTCGGCCCGCGCATGGCCGGCACGCTCGCCCAGGACTTCGTCCTCGACGTCCTCGTCAGGGGCCTCGGCGTGCGTCACCTGGTCGTCGGCCCCGGCTTCGTGTTCGGCAAGGGACGCCGTGGCAACGCCACCATGCTCGCCCACATGGCGGCGATGGAGGGCTTCGGCTTAACCGAGATCGAGCCCGTGCACCACGGCGGCGGGGTGTGCTCGTCGACCGACATCCGCGTGCTCATCCGCCGCGGCGTGGTCGACGAGGCGGCCGAGCTGCTGGGCCGGGTGTGGGAGCTCGAGGGCCGCGTCGAGCGCGGCGCCGGGCGCGGCCGCGCGCTCGGCTTTCCCACCGCCAACATGGAGATCGAGGGCGTGCTCCACCCCGGTCCCGGTATCTACGCCGTGCGCGTCGGCATCACCCGCCGCGACGGCGCCGACTGGCACGACGGCGCCGCCTACATCGGCACGCGGCCGACCTTCGCCGGACACACGCTGCTTCTCGAGGCGCATCTCTTCGATTTCGACGACGAGCTCTACGGCCGCCGCCTGCGCGTCGCCTTCGTCAAGCGCGTGCGCAAGGACCAGACCTTCGACGGGCCCGACAGCCTGAAGGCGCAGATGGACGCCGATTGTCGGCTCGCCCGCCAGATCCTCGCCTGCGACGGCGCTCAGGCCGCCGACGATATCGCCAACCCGCCGGCGGCCTGACCGCCCCCGCGCCAGCGCAAGGCCTGCGACGATGAGCACCGACTACCGCGCGACCGTGTTCCTGCCCGCGACCGAGTTCCCGATGAAGGGGCGATTGCCCCAGCGCGAACCCGAGATTCTGGCGCGTTGGAAGAAGCTCGACATCTACAAGCGGATGCGCGAGGCGGCGAAGGGCCGCGACAAGTTCATCCTCCACGACGGCCCGCCGTACGCCAACGGCCATATCCACATCGGCACCGCACTCAACAAGATCCTCAAGGACGTCGTCGTGCGCTCGCAGCAGATGCTGGGCAAGGACTCGAACTACGTGCCGGGCTGGGACTGCCACGGCCTGCCGATCGAGTGGCATGTCGAGCAGCAATGGCGCAAGGAAGGCCGCGACAAGGACGCCGTGCCGATCGTCGAGATCCGCAAGGCGTGCCGCGACTTCGCCGAGCATTGGGTCGCGGTGCAGTCGGAGGAGTTCCAGCGCCTCGGCGTCGTCGGCGACTGGAACGAGCCGTACACCACCATGTCGTATCCGGCCGAAGCCCAGATCGTGCGCGAGATCGGCAAGTTCGTCATCAACGGCGGCCTCTACAGGGGCTCCAAGCCGGTGCTGTGGTCGGTGGTCGAGAAGACCGCGCTGGCCGAGGCCGAGGTCGAGTACCACGACCACACCTCGACCACCATCGACGTGCGATTCCCCGTGGTAAAGGCGACCCACAAGGCGCTCGAAGGCGCCGCGGCCCTGATCTGGACGACGACGCCGTGGACGATTCCGGGCAACCGCGCCATCGCCTACGCCGACGATTTCGCCTATGTCGTCGTCGAGGTGACCGCGGCCGACGAAAACAGCCTCGCCCGTGCCGGCGAGCGCCTGCTCGTCGCCGCCGAGCTCCTCGACGAGACCTGCGCGCGGGCGAAGATCACAGGCCACAATATCGTCGCCCACTTCACGGGCGCCCAGCTTGCCGGCAGCGTCTGCCACCACCCCTTCAACGGCCAGGGCTACGACTTCGACGTGCCGCTGGTGCCCGGGCCGCACGTCACCCTCGAGCAGGGCACCGGCCTCGTGCACATCGCGCCGGGCCACGGCGCCGAGGATTTCGAGGTCGGCGTCAAGTTCGGCCTCGAGGTGCCCGAGACTGTCGACGGCGACGGCCTCTTCGTCGCCTCGGTGCCGCTGTTCGCCGGTGAGCACGTGTTCAAGGTCGACGACCACGTCGCCGACGCGCTCGCCGAGGCCGGCGCCCTGCTGACGCGCGGCAAGCTCAAGCACAGCTACCCGCACTCGTGGCGCTCGAAGGCGCCGCTGATCTTCCGCAATACGCCGCAGTGGTTCATCAGCATGGACACCAACGACCTGCGCGGGACGGCGCTCGAGGCGATCGACGAGGTGCGCTGGGTGCCGCCGGCAGGGCGCAACCGCATCCGCGCCATGATCGCCCAGCGCCCCGACTGGGTGATCTCGCGCCAGCGCGCCTGGGGCGTGCCGATCGCGGTGTTCGTGCACAAGGAGACGGGCGAGCTGTTGCGCGACGAGGCGGTGCTCGCGCGCATTGCCGACGCGGTCGAGGCCGAGGGCGCCGACGTGTGGTTCACCGCCGATCCACGGCGCTTCCTCGGCGACGATTACGACGCCGCCGACTACGACAAGGTCGACGACATCGTCGACGTGTGGTTCGAATCGGGCTCGACCCACAGCTTCGTCCTCGAGACGCGCGCCGACCTCGCGTGGCCGGCGTCGCTGTATCTCGAGGGCTCGGACCAGCATCGCGGCTGGTTCCACTCGTCGCTGCTCGAATCCTGCGGCACGCGCGGGCGCGCGCCCTACGAGGCGGTGCTCACCCACGGCTTCGTGCTCGACGGCGAAGGGCGCAAGATGTCGAAGTCGCTGGGCAACGTGGTGGCGCCGCAGAAGGTCATCGACCAGTACGGTGCCGACATCCTGCGCATCTGGGTGGTCAGCGCCGATTACTCCGAGGACGTGCGCATCTCCGACGAGATCATGCGCTTTCAGGCCGATTCGTATCGCCGCCTGCGCAACACGTTGCGTTACATCCTCGGCAACCTCGCCGGCTTCGACGATGCCGAGCGGGTCGCCCCCGAGACGATGCCCGAGCTCGAGCGCTGGGTACTGCACCGCATCGCCGAGCTCGATGCGCACGTGCGCCGCTGTTGCGAGGACTTCGACTTCCACGCCCTGTTCACGGCGCTGCACAACTTCTGCGCCACCGACCTCTCGGCGCTCTACTTCGACATCCGCAAGGACTCGCTCTACTGCGACCGCGCCGACAGCCTGCGCCGGCGGGCGGCGCGCACGGTTCTCGACACGCTGTTCTCGTGCCTCACGGCGTGGCTCGCGCCGATCCTCTGCTTCACCGCCGAGGAGGCGTGGCAGACGCGCTTCGCCGGCGATTCGGACAGCGTCCACCTGCGCACCTTCCCCGATATCCCGGCGTCGTGGCGCGACGAAAAGCTGGCCGAGAAATGGTCGGCGGTGCGCCGCCTGCGCCGGGCCGTCACCGGCGCGCTCGAGATCGAGCGCCGCGAGAAGCACATCGGCTCGAGCCTACAGGCGCACCCCACGGTTCACGCCTCGGCCGAGTACGTCGCCGCGATGGACGGCATCGACCTCGCCGAGATCACGATTACCTCGGCGTCGACGCTGGTCGAGGGCGCGCCGCCCAAGGCCGCCTTCGCCCTCGACGATGTCGCCGACATCGGCGTCGTCGCCGGCCTCGCCGAGGGCGAGAAATGCGCCCGCTGCTGGCGGGTGCTACCCGAGGTGGGCGGCGATCCCGGCCATCCCGACCTGTGCAGGCGCTGCACCGACGCCGTCGCCGCCGCGCCCGCCGCCGGGGCCGGTTGAGGCGCCGCGATGCTGCGCCCCGGCCTCGTGCTCGCGGCGCTCGTCGTGGCGCTCGACCAGATCGTCAAGTGGTGGGCCATCGCGGCGCTGTCGACCGACGCCGGGAGGGTCGAAGTGACCCCCTTCTTCAACCTGGTGATGGTGTGGAACCGCGGCGTGAGCTTCGGCTTCCTCGGCGATGCGGCGCTGCCGGCGTGGGTTCTCGCTACGTTCGCGGCCTTGGTGGCGGCAGCGCTGGTCGTCTGGCTCGCCCGCGTCCATGAGCCCTGGCTCGGCGCCGGCATCGGTCTCATCGTCGGCGGCGCCGTGGGTAACGTTATCGACCGCCTGGCGCGGGGCGCCGTCGCCGATTTCTTCGACTTCCACCTCGGCGTTTACCATTGGCCCGCCTTCAATGTGGCCGACGCGGCGATTACGGTGGGAGTCGGCATCCTGATCATCGATTCCTTGCTCATTCGGCGAAAAAAACATAAGTAATAGGGATGATGTCGATACCGGGCGGGACATTGGCGGGCACCGGACGTGTCGCGGCGCTTGTGGCGCTGGCGCTGGCGCTGGCGGTAGGGGCGTGCTCGAACATCCGCGACCAGCTCGGTCTCGGCAAGAACCCGCCCGACGAGTTCAAGGTGGTGACCCGCGCACCCCTCAGCCTGCCGCCCGACTTCTCGCTCAGGCCCCCGGCGCCGGGGACGAAGCGTCCGCAGGAAAAGACCGCGCAGGAACGGGTGAAGGTGGCGCTCTATGGTAAATTGTCGCCTGCGGTCGACGACGGTTCGCGCTCGACGGGTGAGCAGGCGTTGCTCGCCCATGCCGGAACCGCAAAGGCCCAGCCCAACATCCGCCGTCTCATCAACGATGAAAATGCACTCTATGCCGAGGACGACAGCGGCTTCGTCGACGCCCTCATGTTCTGGCATGACAAGACGCCGCCGGGCACCATCGTCGACCCGGCCAAGGAGGCGCAGAGGCTGCAGGAGGCCAGCGCTCTCGGCAAGCCGCCGACCGAGGGCGAGACGGCGATTATCAAGCGCCGCAAGAAGGCGATTCTCGAAGGGATATTCTAGACCGGCCAGGTTCCGGAGAGGACCGGCGGATGCCCCCGCGAGGGGGGCTGCGGGAAGGCCCAAGCGTAAAACCGGAGAACGCGCATCGGGGGACGTTGCAGCGGACCGCCAGCTTGGAGGAGTCATGTCTTTAGCAGCCTGTCGCAGCCTGTTCATCGCGCTCGCCGCCATTGTGTTCGCCGCCCTGCCGGCGCGGGCCGCGGTATTCGATCCCGAGACCTTCACGCTCGCCAACGGCATGCAGGTGGTGGTGGTGTCGAACCACCGCGCGCCCGTGGTCATGCACCAGGTGTGGTATCGCGTCGGCTCGGCCGACGATCCGGTGCGCAAGTCGGGGCTCGCCCATTTCCTCGAGCACCTGATGTTCAAGGGCACGAAGAGCGTTCCGGCGGGCGAGTTCTCGAAGAGCGTGGCGCGCAACGGCGGCAACGAGAACGCGTTCACCAGCCAGGACTACACCGGCTACTTCCAGAAGGTGGCGAAGGACCGGCTCGAGCTGGTGATGCGGCTCGAGGCCGACCGCATGGTCAACCTCGTGCTCGACGACGAGGCGGTGCTCACCGAGCGCGACGTCCTGCTCGAGGAGCGGCGCTCGCGCACCGACAACGAGCCGGCGGCGCAGCTCTCCGAGCAGGTCAACGCGGCGCAGTACCTCGCGCATCCTTACGGCACGCCGATCATCGGCTGGGCCCATGAGATCGCCGAGCTCACGGCCGCAGACGCGCTCGCCTTCTACCGCCGTCACTACGCGCCCAACAACGCCGTCCTCATCGTCGTCGGCGACATCACGGCGGAACAGCTCAAGCCCCTCGCCGAGAAGTACTACGGAACTATCCCCGTGCGCGACATCGCGCCGCGCATGCGTCCGCAGGAACCGCCGCAGCTCGCCGCGCGCCAAGTCGTGCTCAAGGACGCGCGGGTGCGCCAGCCGTCGTGGAGCCGGAGCTTCCTGGCGCCGAGCGAGACCGCCGGCGCCAGCGAGCACGCCTATCCCCTCCAGGTGCTTTCCGAGATACTCGGCGGCGGCACGACGAGCCGCTTCTACCGCTCGCTCGTCGTCGAGCAGAAGCTCGCCGCCGGGGCGGGCGCCTGGTACGGCGGCACCAGCCTCGATCTCTCCCGCTTCGGCCTCTACGCCACGCCATCGCAAGGAATCGACGTCGCCGCAATCGAGGCGGCGGTCGACGAGGAGATCGCACGCCTGCTCGCCGACGGCGTCACCGAGGAGGAAGTCGCGCGGGTCAAGCAGCGCGTCGTGGCCCAGGCGACCTACGCCCGCGACAGCCTCTATATCGCCGCGCGCGCCTTCGGCTCGGCGCTCACCTCGGGCCTCACGGTGGCCGACGTCGAGGCGTGGCCCGAGCGCATCGGGGCGGTCACGGTGGATCAGGTCAACGCCGCGGCGCGGGCGGTGCTGATTCCCGAAACCTCGGTCACGGGCATTCTCCTGCCCGAAGAGACGAGCTAACCGTGAGGAAGAGCATGACGGGTTTGCGGATTGCGGGCGCTATCGCGCTCGTGCTGGGACTGTTCTGGGCGGTTGCGCCGGCCGCGGCGGCGACCAAGGTCGTGCGCGTGGTCAGCCCGGGCGGCATCGAGGCGTGGCTCGTCGAGGAGCACGCCATCCCCATCCTCTCGCTCTCGATCGCCTTCCGCGGCGGCGCCTCGCTCGAGGCCGTCGGCAAGGGGGGGCTCGCCAACATGGTCTCGGGCCTGCTCGACGAAGGCGCCGGCGACATCGACTCGCAGGCGTTCCAGGCGCAGCTCGAGGACCTCTCGATCCACCTCGGCTTCGACGCCGGGCTCGACAGCTTCTCGGGCAACCTCAAGACCCTGAGCGCGCGCACCGACACCGCCTTCGAGATGCTGCGCCTCGCGCTGACGGCGCCGCGCTTCGATGCCGAGCCGGTCGAGCGCATCCGCAGGCAGATCCAGGTGTCGCTCGTGCGCCGCGCCACCGACCCCGACCACATCGTGCGACGCACCTGGTTCGACGCCGCCTTTCCCGATCATCCCTACGGCCGCCCGGTCGAGGGGACGGCCGAGAGCGTCGCCGCGATTACCGCCGACGACCTGCGCGCCTTCGTGCGCGCCCAGATCGCCCGCGACCGCATGGTCATCGGCGTCGTCGGCGACATCACGCCGGAACGTCTCGCGGCGCTGCTCGATTCGACGTTCGGCGCGCTGCCCGAGACCGGCGCACCGCTCGACGTGCTCGCCACCGAGCCGGCGGCGCCCGGCAGCTTGACGGTGGTCGAGCGCGACTTCCCGCAGAGCGTCGTCGTCTTCGGACACAAGGGCATCGCGCGCGACGACCCCGATTACTACGTCGCCTACGCGCTCAACCACATCCTGGGCAGCGGCGGCTTCACCTCGCGGCTGACGCGCGAGGTGCGCGAGAAACGCGGCCTCGCCTACGGGGTCTACAGCTACCTCGCGCCGCTCGACCACGCGCCGCTGTTCATGGGCCGGGTGGCGACGGCGAACGCGCGGGTCGCCGAGTCGATCGACATCATCCGCACCGAGATCGCGCGCCTGCGCGACGACGGCGTCACGGCGGAAGAGCTCGCCGACACCAAGACCTATCTCACCGGCTCGTTTCCCCTGCGTCTCGACACCAACGACAAGATCGCCGGCCTCCTCGTCGGCATCCAGCTCGAGGACCTCGGCATCGACTACCTCGACCGGCGCAACGACTACATCGAGGCGATCACCCTCGACGACGTCAACCGCGTCGCCAAGACGCTCTTCAGACCCGACGAGCTCGAGGTCGTCGTCGTCGGCAAGCCCGAAGGGTTGCCGGCGACCAACTAGGACGACGCCGGTGCTGGCCGGCATCGTGCGCATCTGCTAGTTTGCACGCGATCCGGGCGCCACGTGCGAATTCCTCCAGCGACGGCGCGCATGTCCTACCGCCACCTTACCGAAGCCTGCTTCGCCGCCCGCATCGGCGACGGCGGCCTATCGGGCGACGCGTTCGCGAAGACGCTGGCCGACGCCGCGCCGGCGCTCGAAGGCTTGCGCGCGCGCCACGCCGACGGCACGCTCCCCATCCTGCGCCTGCCGGCACTGCGCGACGACCTCGACGCGCTCGCCGACGTGGCGAAGCGCCTGAGCGAGCGTTTCGACGACGTCGTCGTGCTCGGCACCGGCGGCTCGAGCCTCGGCGGCCAGGCGCTGGCGGCGCTCGCCGATGCGGGCTATTCGCGCCCGCGCGGCACGCCCCGCCTCCACTTCATCGACAACATCGACCCGCACAGCATCGCCCGACTGCTCGCCGGCCTCGACCTGGCGAGCAGCGGCTTCGTCGCCGTCAGCAAGTCGGGAGCCACCGCCGAAACGCTTGCCCAGTGCCTCGTCGCGCTCGACGCGCTGCGCTCTGCGGTCGGTGAGGCGGCGCTCGCCAAACACGTCACGCTGATCACCGGGCCGGGCGCCTCGCCGCTGCGCCGGCTCGGCGAACGCTACGGCCTCGAGACGCTCGACCACGACCCGGGCGTCGGCGGCCGCTTCTCGGTGCTGTCGCTCGTCGGCCTGTTGCCGGCGATGATCGCCGGCCTCGACGCCGAGGCGGTGCGCGCCGGCGCGGCCCGGGTGCTCGACGCCACGCTCGCCGCCCGCCAGCCGAGGGACTCCGAGCCCGCCGTCGGTGCGGCGATCGCGGTCGGATTGCTACGCGAGCATGGCATCGCGACGACGGTGATGATGCCCTACGTCGACCGCCTCGCGCCCTTCGCGCTGTGGTACCGCCAGCTGTGGGCCGAGAGCCTGGGGAAGAACGGCGCCGGCACGACGCCGGTCCACGCCCGCGGCGCCGTCGACCAGCACAGCCAGCTCCAGTTCTACCTCGCCGGGCCGCGCGACAAGATGTTCACGCTGCTCACCCTCGACGTCGCCGGCGCCGGCGCGCGCGTGCCCGCCGACCTCGCCGACGACGACGCGCTGGCGTACCTGCGCGGCCGCACCATCGGCGACCTCATGGACGCCGGGCAGCGCGCCACCGCCGACGCCCTGGCGCGGCAGGGTCGCCCGGTGCGCACCTTCGAGCTCGCGCGCCTCGACGAGCGCACGCTCGGCGCGCTGTTGATGCATTTCATGCTCGAGACGATCATCGCCGCCCATCTGTTCGGCGTGAACCCGTTCGACCAGCCGGCGGTCGACGAGGGCAAGGCGCTCGCCCGCGCCTACCTCGCCGGCGAGGCCGCGCCGAGAGAGGAGCAGCCATGACCATCCGCATCCTGCCGCCCGAGACCGTCAACCGCATCGCCGCCGGCGAGATCGTCGAGCGCCCCGCCTCGGCGGTCAAGGAGCTGGTCGAGAACGCCATCGACGCCGGCGCGCGCCGCATCGACGTGGTCATGGACGGCGGCGGCCGTGCGCTCGTCGGCGTCGCCGACGACGGCCACGGCATGAGCCGCGACGAGCTCGCCCTCGCGGTCGAGCGCCACGCCACCTCGAAGCTCCCCGACGACGATCTCATCCGCATCGCCCAGCTGGGCTTTCGCGGCGAGGCGCTGCCGGCGATCGGCGCGGTGAGCCGCATGACGATCGCCAGCCGCGCCGCGGGTGCGGACGAGGCGTGGTCGATCGCGGTCGAGGGCGGCGCCAAGCACGCGCCGGCGCCCGCCGCGCTCGGTCACGGCACGCGCGTCGAGGTGCGCGATCTCTTTTACGCGACGCCGGCGCGGCTCAAGTTCCTCAAGGCGCCGCGCACCGAGCTCGACCACGCGATCAATGCGATCAACCGGCTGGCCATGGCGCATCCGGAAATCGCCTTTTCGCTCACCGCCCACGGGCGCGAGATGGTGCGCCTCGCGCCGGTCCAGGGCGACCTCCTGGACGCGCGGCTCGAGCGTCTCGCCCAGGTCATGGGCCGCGCCTTCGCCGACAACGCGATTCCCGTCGAGGCGACGCGCGAGGGCCTGCGCCTCGGCGGCTACATCGGCGTGCCGACGCTCAACCGCGGCAACGCCCAGGCGCAGTACCTGTTCGTCAACGGCCGGCCGGTGCGCGACCGGCTGCTCGTCGGCGCCGTGCGCGGCGCCTACGCCGATTTCCTCGCCCGCGACCGCCACCCGATGGTGGCGCTGTTCCTCGACGTTCCGGCCGAGGCGGTCGACGTCAACGTGCACCCGGCGAAGACCGAGGTGCGCTTCCGGGAATCCGGGCTCGTGCGCGGGCTCATCGTCGGCGCGCTCAAGCACGCACTGGCCGCGGCCGGGCACCGCGCCGCGACCACCGTCGGCGAGGCCGCGCTCGCCGCGTTCCGGCCCGAGGACGCGGCGGCGAGCCTGGTGGCGCGCGCCGGCGGTGGCTACCGCACCCCGCCGTCGTCTCGACCGCCCGGCGGCTTCGCCGAGGCGGCCGCCGCCTACTACCACGCGCCGCTGGCGCCCGATCTCGCCCAGCCGTCGGCGCGCGCCGAGGAGGCCGAGCCCGAGCCCGCCGCCTACCCGCTGGGTGCGGCGCGCGGCCAGCTCCACGCCACCTACATCGTCGCGCAAACGCAAGACGGCATCGTCATCGTCGACCAGCACGCGGCGCACGAGCGCCTCGTCTACGAGCGCATGAAGCGCGCGCTCGCCGCGGGCGGCGTCGCCCGCCAGGGGCTCCTGATCCCCGAGATCGTCGAGCTCGACGAGGCGGCCGCCGGGCGCGTCGCGGCGCGCGCCGAGGAATTCGCCGAGCTCGGCCTCGTCCTCGAGCCGTTCGGTCCCGGCGCCGTCGCCGTGCGCGAGGTGCCGGCACTGCTCGGCGAATGCGACGTGCAGGGGCTGGTGCGCGACCTCGCCGACGACCTCGCCGAGATCGGCGATGCCCTGTCGTTGCGCGAGCGCCTCGAGGCGGTGTGCGCGACGCTCGCCTGTCACGGCAGCGTGCGCGCCGGCCGCGTGCTCGGCGTGGCTGAAATGAACGCGCTGCTCCGCGAGATGGAGGCGACGCCGCACTCGGGTCAGTGCAACCACGGCCGCCCCACTTACGTCGAGCTCAAGCTCGCCGACATCGAGAAGCTGTTCGGCAGGCGGTGAACAAATCCTTTCGGCACCCGAGCGCGGCCTCAACGTAGGGGCGGGTTTGAAACCCGCCCCTACAGGCCACCCGCGCTGGTGAAATCTTATTCGCGAGACCACGTGAGGAATACGACGCGGGTGTCGCCGTAGCGGCGGTCGTCGACGGCCTCGAAGCCGGCGGGTGGGTCGAAGGGCTCCCTGGCGGCGAGCTCGATGACGCTGAGCGCACCGCCCGTGAGCCAGCCCATCTTCGCCAGCTCGGCGAGCGCCGGGCCCGCGAGGCCCGAGCGGTACGGCGGGTCGAGGAAGGCGAGCGCGCAGGGCGACGGCGCCGGGCCTGGAAGCGTCGCGTCGCGCGAAAGGATCGTCACCGCCTCCTCGTCGTCGAGGGTGTGCGCGTTGCGGCGCAGGAACCGCAACGCCTCGGCGTCGTCGTCGATGAAGGTGACGTGCGTCGCGCCGCGCGACAGCGCCTCGAAGCCGAGCGCACCCGAGCCGGCGAAGGCGTCGACGACGGCGGCGCCGCGGGGCAGCGTCGCGCCGCCGGGGCCGTAAGGATTGTGGGCGAGCACGTCGAACAGCGCCTCGCGCACGCGCTCGGACGTCGGACGCACGTCGGGCCCCGAGGGCGTCGCCAGCCGGCGGCCGCGGTGCCTACCGGCGACGATGCGCATGGCGTGAGGCCTTGTGGTCTTCCTCGCCCTTGCCGAGCTGCTCGGCGAGCACCTTGGCGGGCACCTCGGCGACGGCGCCGGGGGCGAGGTTGCCGAGCTGGAAGGGGCCGAAGGAGATGCGGATGAGGCGGTTGACCTCGAGGCCGAGATGCTCGAGGACGTGCCGCAACTCGCGGTTCTTGCCCTCGCGCAAGGAAACCATGTACCAGGCGTTGCGTCCCTGGCGGCGGTCGAGGCGCGCCTTTATCGGGCCGTAGGCGATGCCGCCGATGGTGACACCGCCCTCGAGCGCGGTGAGCGCCGCCCCATCGGCCTCGCCGTAGGCGCGCACGCGGTAGCGCCTGAGCCAGCCGGTTGCCGGCAGCTCGAGGCGGCGCGCCAGGCCGCCGTCGTTGGTGAGCAGCAGGAGACCCTCGGAGGTGAGGTCGAGGCGTCCGACCGAGACCACCCGCGGTAGCCCCTCGGGCAGCGCGTCGAACACCGTCGGCCGCCCCTGCGGGTCGCGGCGGGTGCAAATCAGGCCGCTCGGCTTGTGATAGCGCCACAGGCACGTCGCCGCGGGCGCGGCGAGCGGCCTGCCGTCGACGGTGATGCGCGCGCCCGGCCCGACGACGACCGCCGGGCCCGTCAGCACCGCGCCGTCGACGGCGACCCGGCCCTCGGCGATCCAGCGCTCCGCCTCGCGACGCGAGCACAGACCGGCGCGCGCCAGCCGCTTGGCGATGCGCTCACCCTTCTCTCCCGACGATGGCGCGGACACTGTGGTGCACCCTCCCGACCGATCAGCTGTTAATCAACTCCTCCCTTCCCCCTCCGACCGGGGGAGGGGGTAATTGGGAGTGGCCCCGACATGATAAGCCCTCCCCCTCGACGGGGGAGGATCGGAAGCGGTTGTTCCCGCCTCCGATGGGTGGGGGTAATAAATATATCCTAGCCGCCCGAGGCGGCGACGAGTGCGGCGAAGAGGCGGGTGTCGCCGGCGCTGATCTCGAACTCGGGGTGCCACTGCACGCCGATGCAAAAGCGCCGGCGCGGGTCCTCGATGCCCTCGATGACGCCGTCGGGCGCCACCGCGTCGACGACGAGCCCGGGCGCGATCTCGTGCACCGCCTGATGATGGGCGCTGTTCACCGCGAGCTCCTCGGCCCCGACGATGCGGTGCAGCAGCGTGCCCGGCGTGATGCGGACCTTGTGGCCGGCCTCGTCGCGCGGATTGGGCTGCTCGTGCGCCAGCGCGCCTGCGACCTCGTCGGGAATGTGCTGGACCAGCGTGCCGCCGAGGGCGACGTTGAGGAGCTGCTGGCCGCCGCAGATGCCGAACACCGGCATGTCGCGCTCGACCGCGGCGCGGGTCACGGCGAGCTCGAACTCGGTGCGGCGGTCCTTGGTGGTCACGGTGGCGTGGCGGCTGTTGGCGCCGAACAGCGCCGGGTCGACGTCGAAGGCGCCGCCGGTGACCACCAGGCCGTCGAGGCGCTCGAGATAGGCGGCCGCGTCGCCGGGCTCGTGGGGCAGCGCCACGGCCAGGCCGCCGGCGCGGCGCACCGCGGCGAAATAGTTCTCGCGGAGCGCATACCAGGGGAACTTGGAATAGCCTCCCGCGGGCTCGCGATCGAGCGTGAGGCCGATGACCGGCAGGGCGCACATGGACTCGAATCTAGGGTCGCGGCCGCGCCGGTGCAAGCACGCCCGGGTCCGGGGAAGAGCATTCGCGCCCTTGTTACCCTGAATCAGCAGTGTTCAGGTCGGGCCCTCGCGGCTCGAATCAGAGCCCGCCCGAGACGCGGCCGCGCTTCTCGAAATAGCGCTGGTGGTAGTCCTCGGCGGGCCAGAAGGTCCCCGCCGGCGTGATTTCGGTGACGATCGGCCGGCGCAGGCGCCCAGAGGCCGCGAGCCTCTCCTTCGACGCCTTGGCCGCCGCCTCCTGTTCGGGGCCGTGCCAGAAGATCGCCGAGCGGTACTGGCTGCCGACATCGAGCCCCTGGCGGTTGAGAGTCGTCGGATCGTGGATCGCCCAGAACACGTCGAGGAGCTGCTCGTAAGTCACCCTGGCTGGGTCGAACGCCACCACGACCGCTTCTGCATGGCCGGTCCCGCCGCCGCAGACGTCGCGGTACGTCGGCGCCTCGACCGTCCCGCCCGTGTAGCCCGACACCACGCCGACAACGCCGGGCAGGCGCCGGAACGCCGCCTCGATGCCCCAGAAGCAGCCCGCCGCGAATGTCGCCTTTTCCATGTGTGCGCCCCTCTCCCGCCTCATCGAATATAGCGCGCGCTCGCCCCGGGGTCGATTCACAGGAACAGCGACAGCACGCCGGTATAGCCGTAGAGCCGGTTGTGCGAGATCTCGCCGTTGCAGAAGAAGCCGACCAGCGGCACGTCGCCGATCTCGCTTTCGATCGCCGCCAGCTCGGCCGACGGCGCGCCGAACATCTGCGGGCCGCGGCCGATACAGCTGAAGTAGACGGCGCCCCTTGCCGGCCCGCCCGCGCGCCGCTTGAGGTCGGCGAGCATGCGGCCCAAGTCGGCGCGCGCGGTGTCGCTGTCGCGCCGGCAGAACATGATCCGCTGGCCCTCCTCGAGCGGCGCGCCGACCGCGATGGCTTCGCTTTCGGGATCGATGCCGACGAGGTTGCGCACCACGTAGTCGGGGCGGTCGGCGCCGGCGACCGGGAAGGCCGCGAAGATGTAGCCGCCGACGCGCTCGAGGTCGCGCGCGAGCACCTCGCCGATGTCCTCCTTGAACACCTCGAGCGCCGGCCGGCCGTCGAGCTCGATGGCGACGTTCTGGTGGTTGCGGCTGATCACGTGCACCGGGCCGATCGGCGAGCAGCCCTGGGTGAGCGCGGTCGCCACCGGCACCTCGTCGGAGAACAAGACGCCCGAGAGCGCGCCGTCGGTGAGCCGCCCGGCGACGTGCGCGTACTGCCCGCGCGACGACGCCAGCCCGCCGACGAGGAAGCAGTCGGCGCCATCGGCGAGCGCCGGAATGAGCCCCGGCGTCTCGGGCCGGCGCGGATCGGCGTGGACGACGCCGAAGCGTATCGCGCCGCGCGTCAGACTGGCGCGGTGCTCGGCGAGGAAGCCTTCGGCATCGTCGCCGAAGCGCTCGAAGAGGCTAAACGAGCCCTCGGGAAAGCACCCCACCATCGCCGCTACTGCCGGTTCGTCGAAGTACTCGCGCCCGGTAGCGCAGATGCCGATGCCGGTGGTGCCGACCCAGTCACGCACGCCGCTGCGCTCGACGAGATGGGCGGTGATCTTGCCGAGTTCACCGGCGAGCGCGTCGGTGACGTAGACGAAGCCGAGGTTGGCGCCCGGCGGCGGCGGATCGATCTGCGCCGCGCAGGATTCGACCGCCCGATGCCAGTCGGACGCGCTCGCGTGCCCTGCCTTGAAGCCTTCCATCACCTCACCGGCCGCGTGAAATCGGCATATCCGTTATCTTATGAACATGTACTTCGCCGTTCCAGAGGCAAATCCCGGCCGCCGCAGGGGCGCAGCGGGGCACCGCGCCGCCCCCCGGACCGCCTCGGCAAATCGTCAATCGCCGATGACGCGGCGGCCCGAACTCCCTATATACTGCGGGGAGCCGGACGCGGCGGCTGCATCGGGCCACGTTCAAGAGGCGATCATGGGCATTCGGACGGCAAAATTCCGCATCGGCGAGATCGTGCGCCACCGCATCTTTCCCTTCCGCGGCGTCGTCTTCGACGTCGACCCGGAGTACGACAACACCGAGGAGTGGTGGCTGTCGATCCCCGAGGACATCAGGCCGTCGAAGGACCAGCCCTATTACCATCTCCTGGCGGAGAATGCGGAGACCACCTACATTGCCTACGTCTCCGAGCAGAACCTGCTCGTCGACGACAGCGGCACGCCGGTGTCGCACCCCGAGGTCGACGAGTTCTTCTCGGGTATCGAGGACGGTGTCTATGTGGTGCGCGAGGGTCAGGCGAACTGACCGCCACCCGGGCGGCTGAAGCCAGGTGGCGCTGGCCGTCCCTTGCCATCGCGGCGCAGCGGCGCACATAACCACAGGCGGGCAATTACGCGGGCGGCGAAAGTCGCCTCTTGGCGAGGAGCGGCGGCGTGAGCGTTGAGGAGACCATCGAGAGGAAGATTCGCGCGGCGCTGGCGCCGGC
>JAZFVR010000146.1:0-5054 GCA_036447835.1 Alphaproteobacteria bacterium
TCGTCCGCATAGCAGCACAGCGCCCGCATCGGCACGCTCAGCCCATGGCGCCGCGCGGTGCCGCGCCACGCGGCGAGCGACGAGGCGGTGGTGGTGGTCGAGAACTGCGGATAGAGCGGCAGCAGCACCACTTCGTCGGCGCCATACGCCTTGACCTCGAGCACCGTCTCCTCGCTCGTCGGGTGCCAGTAGCGCATAGCGATGAACACGCGCACCTCGCCGACATCGCCGAGCGCCGCCTCGAGCGCCTCGGCCTGCGCGCGCGTGCCTTCGAGCAACGGCGACGCGCCGCCGATCTGCGCGTAGATTTCACGCGCCACACCTGCGCGCCGGTTCGAGATCAGCGTCGCCAGGCACCAGCGTATCGGCTGCGGCGCACCGATGATCGCCGCGTCGTTGAACAGGTTGAAAAGGAACGGCTGTACCGCCGCCAGCGAATCGGGGCCGCCGAGATTGAACAGCACCACCGCGACGCGCCGTGCTGCCGACGCGCCACCCTCGTTGCCGGCGATCACGGCCGCCACGCGCGCACCGTCTCGACGAGCAGCGCGACGTTCTCGGGTGGCGTCTCGGGCAACACGCCATGTCCGAGGTTGAAGACGAACGCACCACGGCCGAGCGCATCGAGGATGGTCCGTGCCGCCTCGATCATCGCGTCGCCGCCGGCGAGGAGGTAGACCGGATCGAGATTGCCCTGCACGGCAAGACGCTTCTGCAGCTTCTGCGCTGCCCAGGCCGGCGAGACGCCGCTGTCGATGCTGACGGCATCGACGCCCGTGCCCTCGGCATAGTCGCAGAGGCGCGTACCGACGCCGCGCGGGAAGCCGATCACCGGCACATCCGGGTGCACCGTCTTGAAGCGATCGACGATGGCGCGCGTCGGCGCGATGCAGCAGCGCCTGAACGCGCTGTCGGGCAACGCGCCGGCCCAGCTGTCGAACAGCTGCACAACCTCGGCGCCGTGGTTCACCTGGGCGATGAGATGCGCCGCAGTGGCCTCGACGATGACGTCGAGTAGACGTCCAAAGCCTTCCGCGTCACCGAGCGCCCACAGCTTCGTTGCGGCGAAGTCCCGGCTCGTGCCGCCCTCGACCATGTAGGTCGCCACCGTCCACGGCGCTCCAGCGAAGCCGACAAGCGCCACGTCCTCGGCCAGCCGAGCAGCGACCCGCTCGACCGTCTCGTAAACCGGAGCCAGGCGTTCCCCGGTCGCGCCGGGATCGAGCCGCGAGAGATCGGATGCACTGTGCACCGGGGCAAGCCGCGGTCCGGTCTTTTCGTGGAACGCGACCTCGACGCCGAGCGCGTGGGGAACGACCAGAATGTCGGAGAACAGAATCGCCGCGTCGAGACCGAACCGTCCGACCGGCTGCAACGTCACCTCGGCGGCGAGCTCAGGCGTGTAACAGAGCTCGAGAAAGCTACCCGCGTGCTTGCGCACACGCCGGTACTCGGGCAGGTAACGCCCTGCTTGACGCATCAGCCATAGCGGCACCGGGGCTTGTGCCTCGCCGCGCAAGGCACGAAGAAGGGGCTTGTTCATGACGATTCCGGACGCTCGGGGATTTCGTAATTACGGTTCCGGCAGGACCATTTCAACACTATCCTATGTTTAATATTCAAAAGGTAGTGGATGATGTAGATGCGGTGGGTAGTGGGGATTGAGTGCAGTCCACAGAATGCTTCGAGCGACCGGTTGGCAAGTCGCCGGTGGTCCCGTGGCGGTGTATAAACCGTGGCCGGGCGCGGCCCCGTGAGCGCTCGCCCCAGCGTCGGCCCGATCGTGCGAAAGCGCGAATCGGGGGGCAGGTCAGTGGTCGCTCTGGATTGTGCACGTTGTCCCGCTTCGTCGCCGCGGGGTTTCCCGATGCTGAAAACCACCAGTACGGTTATGGCCGTTGCGGGGGCCGAATCCGGGCACCCCGGCAATAGCGTCGGTTATCCCGCCAATTCATTCATTTCTGCCGGGTAGATGCTCGATGAAACGGTTTCACCTCCACCTTGTGTCCGACGCCACCGGCGAGACGATCAACAGCGTCGCCCGTGCGGCGGTGGCGCAGTTCGCGGACGTCGAGGCGGTTGAGCATTTCTGGTCGCTGGTGCGCACCGTGAAGCAGATCGACAACGTGCTCGACGGCGTCGACGCGAACCCGGGCGTGGTGATGTACACGCTCGTCGATGCCGCGCTTCGCGACCGGCTCGAGGAAGGATGCCGCCGCCTGCAGGTGCCTTCGGTGCCGCTGCTCGAGCCGGTTATCGCCGTTCTCAGCAATCATCTGGGGATCGAGGCGCGCGGCCTGCCTGGGCGCCAGCACGCGCTCGACGCCGAATATTTCACACGCATCGACGCCATGCACTTCGTCCTCTCGCACGACGACGGGCAGATGCTGCAAGACCTGAACGATGCCGATGTCGTGCTCGTCGGCGTCTCGCGGACGTCCAAGACGCCGACCTGCTTCTATCTCGCCAACCGCGGCATCAAGGCGGCCAATGTTCCGCTGGTGCCGCGAGTCGGGCTGCCGCCCGCGCTCGAAGCGCTCGACACACCCCTGGTGGTCGCGCTCACGGTGACGCCCGAACGTCTGGTCGAGATCCGCCGCAACCGCCTGCGTACGCTCAACCAGGAGGAGGAAACCGACTACATCGATCTCGAGCAGGTCACCGAGGAGGTGCTCACCGCGCGACGGACGTACGCCAAGCACCGCTGGCCGGTGATCGACGTCACCCGCCGCTCGATCGAGGAGATCGCCGCGGCGATCCTCCAGCATATGGCGCGACGCCTCGGTGGCGAGGTCATCTTCTCGACCCGGGTCGAGCCCGATGCCACGCCCTAGCCGCCCCCAAAGCCGTTCGGGGTGCCGGCGGCGACGGTCGCCGTGAGACGATGGCCGGATCGTCCGGTGCCGATGCGGTGAACGTCGGGTCCTCGCTGGTGTTGGCCTCGGCGAGCCCGGCGCGCGCCGCGATGCTGCGCAGCGCCGGGGTGGTCTTCGCCGTCGACGCCGCGGCGGTCGACGAGACGCGCGTGAAAAGCGCCTTGCGCACCGATGGCGCCGATGCCGTCCGCGCCGCCGAGGCGCTTGCCGAGCTCAAGGCGAAGCAGGTCTCGGAGCGCTACCGGGACGCGCTCGTGATCGGCGCCGACCAGGTGCTCGAGTGCGCCGGCGCGTGGTTCGACAAGCCCGCCGACCGCGCGGCGGCACGGCGCGACCTGCTTGCGTTGCGCGCTAAAATGCATATGCAGGTAAGCGCCGCCTGCGTGGTTCGCGACGGTGCCGTTCTGTGGCGCCACAGCGCCCGTGCGCGGCTCGCGATGCGCGATTTCTCCGATGACTTCCTCGATGGCTATCTGGCCGCCGCCGGCGACGCGGTGCTCGGCTGCGCCGGCGCCTATCAGCTCGAGGGCCTCGGCGCGCAGCTGTTCACCCACGTCGACGGCGACTACTTCGCGGTTCTCGGGCTGCCCTTGCTGCCGCTGCTCGACTTTCTGCGCGAGCACGGGGCGGTGCCGCGATGACGGTCTCGGGCGCGGCCCGGCTCGCCGGGGTGATGGGCTGGCCCGTCGCCCACTCGCGCTCGCCGCGGGTGCACGGGTTCTGGCTCGAGCGCTACGGCGTCGACGGCGCCTATGTGCCGCTTCCGGTGGCGCCGGAGAAGCTTGCCGATTCCCTGCGCGCCCTGCCCGGGCTCGGTTTTGCCGGGGTCAACCTGACCGTGCCGCACAAGGAGACGGCGCTCGCCGCCGTCGACGCCCTCGCCGACGGCGCGCGGCGCATCGGCGCGGTGAACATGGTGACCGTCGACGACACCGGCGGCCTTGTCGGCGACAACAGCGACGCCTTCGGCTTCATCGAGAACCTGCGCCGGGGGGCGCCCGGCTGGTCGGCCGCCGCCGGGCCCGCGGTGGTGCTCGGCGCCGGCGGCGCCGCGCGCGCGGTCTGTGTCGCGCTCGCCGACGCCGGCGTCGCGGAGATCCGCGTGGTCAACCGCACCGCGGCGCGCGCCGAGGCGCTCGCCGGCGATCTCGACGGGTCGCTCGTCGTATGTTCGTGGAATGAACGTAATGACGTCCTCGCCGGCGCCGCGTTGCTGGTCAACGCCACGACCCTCGGCATGACGGGCGCGCCCGCGCTCGCCATCGATCTCGCGGGGCTCGCGGCGCACGCGGTGGTCAACGACATCGTCTACGTGCCGCTCGAGACCCCGCTGCTCGCCGCCGCCAGGGCGGCCGGCCGGCGCGCGGTCGACGGGCTCGGCATGCTGCTCCATCAGGCGCGCCCCGGCTTCGCCGCGTGGTTCGGCGTCGAGCCCGAGGTCACGCCCGAGCTGCGCACCTTCGTGCTCGCCGGCCTCGAGGCGTGAGCGCGGCATGGTGATCCTCGGGCTTACCGGCTCGATCGCCATGGGCAAGACCGCGACGGCGCAGATGTTCGCACGCGCCGGTGCCGTGGTGTTCGACGCCGACGCCGTCGTGCACGCGTTGATCGGCCCCGGCGGCGCGGCGGTGGCGGCGGTCGACGCCGCGTTTCCGGGTTGCGTCAGGGACAGCGGCCACGGGCCCGCGGCGATCGACCGCGCCGCGCTCGCCGCGCGCGTCTTCGGCGACGGCGCGGCGACGGTACGCCTCGAGGCCATCCTGCATCCGCGCGTGCGCGAGGCCGAAGGGCGTTTCCTGCGCTGCGCCGCCGGCGCTCGCCGCCGCCTCGTCGTGCTCGACGTGCCGCTCCTGTTCGAGACCGGTGGCGAGCGCCGCTGCGACGCGGCTGCCGTGGTCATCGCCCCGGCGTTCATTCAGGAAAGCCGCATGCGCAAGCGCGCCGGCATGAGCGCGTCGCGCGTCGCCGCCGTGCGCGGGCGCCAGATGGGCGATCAGGACAAGCTGCGCCGCGCCGACTTCGTCATTCCCACCGGCCTCGGCCGCGCCCTCACCTTGCGCCGCGTGCGCCATATCGTCACAATGCTCGCGCACCGAAAGGGTCGTCATTGGCCGCCGCGCGGCGCGGCGCGGCGGCGGCTCCTCAGGGGGTAGCAAAACCATGCGCGAGATCGTCCTC
>JAZFVR010000147.1:0-8905 GCA_036447835.1 Alphaproteobacteria bacterium
CGAAATGGTCCATCAGGACATCGGCATGCGCGTGCTGCAGCGGGTCCAGGACGATCTCGGCGATCTCGTCAAGATCGAGCAGTGGCCCAGGCTCGAAGGTCGCCAGATGACCATGGTCATGTCGCCCAGATAGGGCGGCCCGCGACCTCCCTCCCTGGCTCACCGATGCGACGGCTCGGGCTGCGGCCCCCGGGCGAGGTATCCGCCCGGCGCTTCCGGCGCGGCGCGCACAAGGGCGCGTCGCCCCAAGGGGGAGCCTCGTTTCGGCAGCGTGGCGCGCGGCGTTTTTTGGGTTTTCGTTCCGAATTCTAACCTGGATCAAGGTGCGCGGCGCAGCGACGCGCTACAAGGGCGCCACTTACCTCGCCTTACCCGGATGACTTGGCCCCGCGGCGCCCCCTTGCCCGCGGGGTCTTTTCATCGGCCGGCACGCGCGCCCGGCTCATGGGCCCCCAGCCCACCCGGCCGGCCTGCCCCGCCCCGGCGCTTGCAATTCGCGGTGCCGCTCGCTATAAGGCGGTCCTTCCGTTTCGAGTGGTCCGGCCACCGGCATGCCCAGCCGCTCGCCCCGCTGAAGCCGTTTTTCGAGGACAAGCGAAATGCCGAAGCTCAAGACCAAGAGCAGCGCCAAGAAGCGCTTCTCCCTCACCGGCTCGGGCAAGCTGCGCCGCAACTACGCGTGCAAGAACCACATGCTGCGCCGGCGCTCCCAGAAGATGAAGCGCAAGGCGCGCGGCACCACCGTCATGGCCAACGCTGACGCCAAGATCGTCAAGAAGTACATGCCCTATCGTTGAGGAAGGCGGATCATGGCCCGGGTCAAACGGGGCGTCACCAGCCACGCCCGTCACAAGAAGGTGCTCGCGAAGGCCAAGGGCTACCGCGGGCGCAGCAAGAATTGCTATCGCCTGGCGCTGCAGCGGGTCGAGAAGGCGCTGCAATACGCCTACCGCGACCGGCGCAACCGCAAGCGCAGCTTCCGCTCGCTCTGGATCCAGCGCATCAACGCCGGCGCGCGCGAACACGGCCTCACCTACGCCAGGTTCATGCACGGGCTTTCGCGCGCCGACGTCGGCCTCGACCGCAAGGTGCTCGCCGACATCGCCGTGCGCGAGCCCGCGGCGTTCAAGTCGCTGGTGGAGAAGGCGCGGGCGGCGCTGGCCAAGGCGGCCTGAGAAGGCCGGGAGCTCGGGTGTACGAAGGGGGGCTTCGCGCCGCGCGGGGCCCCTGTTCTTTGCCGACAGGCTCTTAGGGTAAGCATGGGCGATATCGAGCAATTGCGTGAAACGCTGCTCGCCCAGGTGAGCGCCGCCACCGATCTCGACGGCGTCGAGAAGATCCGCGTCGCCGCGCTCGGCCGCAAGGGCACGGTGACCGAGCACATGAAGGGCCTGCGCGACATCCCGCCCGAGGAGCGCAAGCAGGCCGGCGTCAGGCTCAACGCGCTTAAACACGAGGTTCTCGCCGCGATCGATTCGCGCAAGGCGCAGCTCGCCGACGCCGCGCTCGACACCGAGCTCGCCGCCGGCCGCGTCGACGTCTCGCTGCCCGCCCGGCCCGAGGCCGAGGGCCGCATCCACCCGGTGAGCCAGGTCATGGACGAGATCGTCGCCATCTTCGGCGACATGGGCTACGCGCTCGCCGAGGGCCCCGACATCGAGGACGATTTCCACAACTTCACGGCGCTCAACATCCCGCCCGAGCACCCGGCGCGCCAGGAGCACGACACCTTCTACTTCGCCGCCGGGGCCGACGGTGCGCGCAAGCTCCTGCGCACCCACACCTCACCGGTGCAGGTGCGCGTCATGCAGAACGAGAAGCCGCCCCTGCGGCTGATCGCGCCGGGGCGCACCTACCGCTGCGATTCCGACATGACGCACACGCCGATGTTCCACCAGGTCGAGGCGCTGGTGGTCGACGAGACGACGCACATGGGCCACCTCAAGGGCTGCCTGCAGGACTTCGTGCGCGCCTTCTTCGAGGTCGACGACGTGCCGGTGCGCTTCCGCCCCAGCTACTTCCCGTTCACCTCGCCGTCGGCCGAGATGGACATCGGCTGCACGCGCAAGGACGGCGAGCTGCGCATCGGCGCCGGCGACGACTGGCTCGAGATCCTCGGCTGCGGCATGGTGCACCCCAACGTGCTCGCCAGCTGCGGCGTCGACGCCGACGTCTACCAGGGCTTCGCCTTCGGCATGGGCATCGACCGCCTCGCCATGCTCAAATACGGCATCGCGGATTTGCGCAGCTTCTTCGACGCCGATTTGCGCTGGCTGCGCCACTACGGCTTCGCCGCGCTCGACGTGCCGACGCTCCCGGCGGGACTGACGCGATGAAGTTCACGCTCTCCTGGCTCAAGACCCACCTCGACACCGACGCCACGCTCGGCGCCATCGTCGAGCAGCTCACCGCGCTCGGCCTCGAGGTCGAAGAGGTGAGCGACCGCGGAGCGGCGCTCGAGCCGTTCACCGTGGGCTACGTGGTCAAGGCCGAACGGCACGCGGACGCCGACAAGCTCAGCGTCTGCCTCGTCGATACCGGCACGGACACGGTGCAGGTGGTGTGCGGCGCGCCCAACGCGCGCACCGGCATGAAGGGCGTCTTCGCACGCTCGGGCCTCATCCTTCCGGGCACCGGACTGCACCTCAAGAAGACACGGATTCGCGGCGTCGACAGCGACGGTATGCTGTGCTCGGAGCGCGAGATGGGGATATCGGACGAGCACGACACCATCATCGAGCTTCCCAAGGACGCGCCCGTGGGCGCGCCCTTCGCGCCGCTTCTCGGCCTCGACGACCCGCTCATCGACGTCGCCGTCACCCCCGACCGCAGCGACTGCCTCGGCGTCTATGGTATCGCCCGCGACCTCGCCGCGGCCGGGACGGGAACGCTCAAGCCGCTGGAGGCGATGGTGAAGGGCGCCTTCGCGAGCCCCATCGACGTTCACCTCGACTTCGAGGCCGGGGCGGCGGACGCCTGCCCGCTGTTCATCGGCCGCTACATCCGCGGGGTGAACAACGGGCCCAGCCCCAAGTGGCTGCACGAGCGCCTGATGTCGGTGGGCTTGAGGCCGATCTCGGCGCTCGTCGACATCACCAACTGGGTGACCCTCGACCTCGGCCGTCCGGTGCATGTGTTCGACGCCGACAGGGTCAAGGGCGACCTGCGCCTGCGCCTCGGCCGCGAGGGCGATGAATACCTGGCGCTCGACGGCAACGAGTACACGATCGACGAGACCATGACGGCGATCTGCGACGACACCGGCCTCATCAGCCTCGCCGGCATCATGGGCGGGGCCACGACCGGCTGCGACGAGGGGACCACCGACGTGTTCCTCGAGATCGCGCTCTTCGACCCCATCCGCACCGCCGCCACCGGGCGCGCGCTGGGCATCGAGAGCGACGCGCGCTACCGCTTCGAGCGCGGCGTCGACCCGGCGTTCGTCGCCCCCGGCGCCGAGATCGCGACGCGGCTGATCCTCGAGCTGTGCGGGGGCGAGGCGAGCGAGCTGGTGATCGCCGGCGCCGTGCCCGGGGAGCGCCGCAAGATCGGCCTGCGCGCGAGCCGCATCGCCAGCCTCTGCGGCGTCGACGTCGACGAGGCGGCGCAGCACGACATTCTCGCCCGCCTCGGCTTCGACGTCGCGGGCAAGGGCGAGAAGATCACCGTCACGGTGCCCTCGTGGCGCCGCGACGTCGAGGTCGAGGCCGACGTCGTCGAGGAGGTCTTGCGCATCCACGGCTACGACGCCATCCCCGCGGTCTCGATGCCGCGCGAGGACGGCGTTGGGCACCCGGTGCTCACCACCGCCCAGCGCCGCGTGGCGTTGGCCAAGCGTACGCTCGCCGCGCGCGGGCTCGTCGAGGCGGTCACCTGGTCGTTCACAGGCGACGAGCAGGCGCGGCTGTTCGGCGGCGGCAGGCCCGAGCTCAGGCTCGCCAACCCGATCAGCGCCGAGCTCACCGACATGCGCCCGAGCCTGATTCCCAACCTGATCGCCGCGGCTGCGCGCAACGTCGACCGCGGCTTCGCCGATGTCGCCCTGTTCGAGGTCGGCCAGGCGTATGCCGGCGACGCGCCCGACGACCAGTTCATGTCCGCCTGCGCGCTGCGCCGCGGGCAGTCCGGCCCGCGCCACTGGCTCGCGGGCCCGCGCGACGTCGACGCCTTCGACGCCAAGGCCGATGCGCTCGCGGTGATCGCCGCCTGCGGCGGGCCCGCGACGAGCGCGCAGGTCGCCGCCGACGCGCCCGACTGGTACCGCCCGGGGCGCTCCGGAACGCTGCGCCTCGGACCCACGCTGCTCGCCCACTTCGGCGAGGTCCACCCGCGCGTGCTCGCGGCGCTCGACGTCGCCGGGCCGCTCGCCGCCTGCGAGGTGTTCCTGGGCGCCATTCCGGTTGCCAAGGGCCGCCGCGGCACCGCGAAGCCGCTCCTGAAGCTGTCGCCGTTGCAGGCGGTGGTGCGCGACTTCGCCTTCGTCGTCGATCGCGACGTGCGCGCCGACGACCTGGTGCGCGCCGCGCGCGGCGCCGAGAAGGCACTGATAGCGGAGGTCGCGGTGTTCGACGCCTACCAGGGCACGGAGCTCGGCGAGGGCAAGCGCTCGCTCGCCATCGCGGTGACGCTGCAGCCCATGAAACGCACGCTCACCGACGCCGAGATCGACGTGGTGTCGCGGAAGATCGTCGCCGCCGTCGAAAAAGCGACCGGCGGCGTGCTCAGAGGGTGACACACGGCCGGCCGGCATGGCCGGCGGCCCGCGGCGCTTGACCGGGAGGGTGCAACGACGATGATCGACTGGGCGCATGCCGGACCCACCGTCGTCGCCGCGTTCCTCGCCTCGCTGGTCGAGTTCGTCGAGGCGCTGACCATCGTCCTCGCGGTGGGCACGACGCGCGGCTGGCGCACGGCCATGCTCGGCACGGCGGCCGGCACCATCGTGCTGGTCGTGCTCGTTCTGCTTCTCGGGCCGGCGCTGCAGGTCATCCCGCTCACGGTGCTGCAGCTCGTCGTCGGCGTGCTTCTCCTGCTCTTCGGCATGCGCTGGCTGCGCAAGGCGATCTTGCGGGCCGGCGGCCTGATCGCGCTCCACGACGAGGTGCGGGTCTTCGCCGACGAGACGCGGCAGCTCAGCGGCGCCGGTCGGGCGCTGGTCGCCGGCGTCGATGCCGTGGGCTTCGTCACCACCTTCAAGGCGGTGATTCTCGAAGGGCTCGAGGTGGTGTTCATCGTCGTCGCGATCGGCGCCGTGGGCGGCATGCTGATACCCGCCAGCCTGGGTGCGGCGGCGGCGCTGGCGATCGTCGTGCTGCTCGGGCTGGTGCTGCATCGCCCGCTGGCGCGGGTGCCCGAGAACGGCCTCAAGTTCGCCGTCGGCATCCTGATCGCCGCCTTCGGCGTGTTCTGGGTCGGCGAGGGCCTCGGGCTCGAGTGGCCCGGGGAGGAATGGGCGCTGTTCGGACTGGCCCTTGGCCTGCTCTGCGCCGCCGCTCTCGCGGTCCGGCTCGTGCGTCGCGGCGTGACGGCGGCGCCTCAGCCGACGACCGGGACCGGGCCATGAAGCCGATCGCATTCCTGCGTGAGCTCTTCGGGCTGTTCGTCGACGACGGCAGCCTCGCCGTCAACCTCCTGGTGTGGACGGCCGCCGCCGCCGCGCTCCTGCCGCGCCTGCCGCTCGGCGAAGAATGGCTGGCGCCGCTGCTCTTCGCCGGGTATCTGCTCGTCCTCGTCGAGAACGTCGTCCGCGCCACCCGCAAGGCCCGCTCGGGATGAGCGGATGACGGCACCGTTGTACAGACTTCCCGTGACACCAGATAGAACCCCATGACCGATCTTGCGCATATCCGCAACTTCGCGATCATCGCGCACATCGACCACGGCAAGTCGACGCTCGCCGACCGGCTGATCGAGAAGTGCGGGGCCTTGAGCGCGCGCGAGATGCACGAGCAGGTGCTCGACACCATGCCGCTCGAGCGCGAGCGCGGCATCACCATCAAGGCGCAGACCGTGCGCCTCGACTACACGGCCAGGAACGGCGAGGACTACGTGCTCAACCTCATCGACACCCCGGGCCACGTCGATTTTGCCTATGAGGTGAGCCGCAGCCTCGCTGCCTGCGAGGGCTCGCTCTTGGTCGTCGACGCCAGCCAGGGGGTCGAGGCGCAGACGCTCGCCAACGCCTACCTCGCCGTCGACAACGGCCACGAGGTGGTGCCGGTGTTGAACAAGATCGACCTCGCCGCGGCCGAGCCCGAGCGCGTCAAGGAGGAGATCGAGGAGGTCATCGGCCTCGACGCAGCGGACGCAATTCCGATCTCGGCCAAGACCGGCGAGGGGATCGACGCGGTGCTCGAGGCGCTCGTCCACCGCCTGCCGGCGCCCGTGGGCGACGCCGAGGCGCCGCTCAAGGCGCTGCTGGTCGATTCGTGGTACGACGCCTACCTCGGCGTCATCGTGCTGGTGCGCATCGTCGACGGGCGCCTTGCGAAGGGCATGAAGGTGCGCATGATGCAGACCGGCGCGCTCTACCAGATCGACGAGGTCGGCACGTTCACCCCCAAGCGCGTCGCGGTCGCGGCGCTCGCGGCGGGCGAGGTCGGCTACATCACCGCCTCGATCAAGGCGGTCCGCGACTGCGCCGTCGGCGACACCATCACCGAGGAGCGCCGGCCGACGACCGAGCCGCTCGCCGGCTTCCAGCCCTCGGTGCCGGTGGTGTTCTGCGGCCTGTTCCCGATCGATTCGGCCGACTACGAGCGCCTGCGCGAGAGCCTCGCCAAGCTGCGCCTCAACGATTCGAGCTTCCACTACGAGGCCGAGACCTCGGCCGCGCTCGGCTTCGGCTTCCGCTGCGGCTTTCTCGGGCTCCTGCACCTCGAGATCGTGCGCGAGTTCGACCTCGACCTCATCACCACCGCGCCGAGCGTCATCTATCGGGTCCGTCTCACCAGCGGCGAGGCGCTCGAGCTGCACAACCCGGTCGACATGCCCGACCCGGTGCGCATCGAGCGCGTCGAGGAGCCGTGGATCAAGGCGACGATCCTGGTGCCCGACGAGCACCTCGGCGCGGTGCTGGCGCTGTGCACCGAGAAGCGCGGCGAGCAGATCGACCTCACCTACGCCGGCAGCCGCGCCATGGTCGTCTATCGTCTGCCGTTGAACGAGGTCGTTTACGACTTCTACGACCGCCTCAAGTCGGTGAGCCGCGGCTACGCCAGCTTCGACTACCACCTCGAAGGCTACCGCGACGGCGATTTGGTCAAGCTCGCCATCCTGATCAACGGCGAGCCGGTCGATTCGCTGGCGTTGATCGTCAACCGCCCGGCGGCCGAGGCGCGCGGCCGGGCGCTCTGCGTGCGCCTCAAGGAGCTGATTCCACGCCAGCTGTTCAAGGTGGCGATCCAGGCCGCGATCGGCGGGCGCATCGTCGCCCGCGAGACCGTCAGCGCGCTGCGGAAGGACGTCACCGCCAAGTGCTACGGCGGCGACGTGACGCGCAAGCGCAAGCTCCTCGAGAAGCAGAAGGCGGGCAAGAAGCGCATGCGCAGCATCGGCAAGGTCGACATTCCCCAGGAGGCCTTTCTCGCCGCGCTCAAGACCCCCGAATCGTGAGCGATCCGCGGGCTGTGGTAAGGAACGCGGTGGTCAAAACGACTCGAACATGAGAGACGCCGCGATGCCGAGGGAAAAGAACAGAACCACCGAGACGCCGAGACAAAAGGCAAGCAGCAGCTTCTTTTTTGCGCGCCGGGCGGTCTCGATCTGTCGTCGGAGTGTTGTTGCCCGGGTGGCGAATCGAATGCTCGGTCCTTGTGCTAGTGCTTGCGGAACGAGCGCCGGCGCCGGGGCCGGCGGCGGAACGCCACCGCGAGGATCGCGCCGGGCACGCCGAGAACCAGCCACGCCGCCAGCGACAGCACCGGCACGATGATGTTCGCCCACAGATAGGGGCTGAGCTTCTGTTCGACGAAGGCGCCGAAG
Organism: Alphaproteobacteria bacterium; assembly: GCA_036447835.1. Lineage (GTDB taxonomy): Bacteria > Pseudomonadota > Alphaproteobacteria > JAAXGF01 > JAAXGF01 > JAZFVR01. The sequence continues at coordinate 7,984 of JAZFVR010000147.1, forward strand.
CCGACGAGGCTGTTGGCGTGCAGGTTGCTCCAGATCTCGCCCAGCGCGGCGATGCGGTAGGTGCCGTAGCGCGCCCAGGCGATCAGCTCGATGGCGAAGGCGGAGAGCGCGCAGAACAGAAGCAACCAGCCCAAGATGCGGCCAACGATCATCGCGCCATTCCCGGCCGCCCGTGGTGGCGGCCTGTCGCGCTAGATTAACCTGTCGCGCTCGCGGCGCAAATCGTTGATCGGCGGCCGCTGCACGGACGCGCGCCGGGCCGGCGTTGCATCGCGCGGGCGCTCGGCGCTAGATTACGTGCGATTCCCGCACCCCGGGTGCCAAGGAGGGATGGCCGAGCGGTTTAAGGCGCACGCCTGGAAAGCGTGTTCACCGAAAGGTGTCCGGGGTTCGAATCCCCGTCCCTCCGCCAGCACCAAGCAATGCTCCTCGGCGAGGAAGCCTAGTCTTCTCACTAGACGGTCGAGCCGGCCGCGGCGCGCGATGCCGGGGTCGACGCCTATATGACCAAGCCGGTCTCGGCGCGCGCTCTCTACGACCGTGTCGTCGCGGTCATGACGAGGAGCGCGAGAGACGCGCTGGTGGTGGGCGCGCGGCCAAGCCGGGCCCGTCGCCGAAGCCAGTCCACTGCAGCCAACACAAACATGTCGACGGGCGGAATTAGCGGTGCCTTGAGCTGACCGGGGATGATCGCCACCGCAGCGGGTCGGAAGAGCCACACGGGTCGCCGATGTCCGCTTATATGAGCCGAGTGATGTCAAGGCGGTTTTGGTGGGCAGCGCATAAGCGTTATTCCTTTTCCTCTGGCCGTTGCGCGTTGCGCGGGTCTTGCGATGACGTCCATGTCTCGTGCGAGGATCGCATCAACTTATATCCGGCAGCTCCGATCCGGCTTGCCACAATGCTGAATGCATGGATCATC
>JAZFVR010000148.1:0-6401 GCA_036447835.1 Alphaproteobacteria bacterium
GAGCATTGCGAAGCTCCTTACAACAGCACTCTGTCAGATGGGCTAATCGCCTGCGCTATGTTAGCACGACAGCCAAGGTATTCGACTGCTGAGTTTCGCCAGCGCTGACGCCCCGATTCACGCCGCCATGCAGGCCGACGCCATGCTCGAGCGGGGCGACATGGAGGGCGCAGGTACATGGCGGTGGGTCGTGAAGGCGGTGGAGGAGCTGCTGGATACTCGGCCGAAAGACCACGAGAGCACGCACTAACGCGCTTGCCCTTCACGTTTTCTTGATGCTCGCCCGTCAGCGTTTGGCCGTGCCTCCCATCTCGCAGAGGAGCGGTCGATGGAATCGTGGGTGTCCTACCTGGTTATGGCTATCGTCGGCGGTCTGATCCCGGCCGCGATTGCAAGGCGAAAAGGTCGGGACCTTTGGCGCTGGTGGGTATACGGCGCGTTGCTCCCGTTTGTCGCCCTGCCTCATGCCCTGTTTGCTCGTCGCATTGAGCGAGAGTGGGAGTCATGAAGCAGCCAAGCGCCGCAGGTGTTGCTCGACGCCGCAACGGCCAGCGGAAGGGGAGCGGGACGGGGTAGCGGGCGTCGATACGCTCGCGCGCCTCGAAGCGCAGGCCCTCGGGGACCAGCGGCGGCAATTCGGGCGGAATGTCGAGCCGGTGGAGATCGCGCCGGTTCTGGCGGGCGATGGTCAGGGTGTCGCGGCAACCTTCGGTGGTGACCAGCGCCACGGGCGCCGGCGTCCTTGATCTGGATCACATCGGCGGCGGCGCGCCGGGGCGCGATCGCAAGGGCGCCCGGGCTGCTCGGGCAATCCGGCCGCATCGTACCGATCCGGAACGTATCGCGGGCCCGTGGCCCTCAATCGACGCAGGCCCTTACAAGATTTGGCGTCCCCAGGGGGAATCGAACCCCCGTTTCCGGCGTGAGAGGCCGATGTCCTAGGCCGCTAGACGATGGGGACGTCGGGCCGAGGCAGTGTCATATCGAAAGCCGCCCGCGCGGTCAACCGCCGCCGCCGCGGCGGGCCGCAGGCGACCGCCCGCGGCGGGCGCCGGCGCGCCGACTTTACCGTTCGTTAACCCAGACCGGGCCAAATCGCGCTCGGCGCGCGCTGCAGCCGCGCCGCGTATGCGGCGACAAGAGAAAGAGACAAGGGGTGAAACGCCTGACCCTCGTCGTACTGAGCCTCGCCTGGGCCCTGGGCGGGTGCGCCGCCGTGCTGCCCGAGGCCGCCCCTACGCTCCACGACCTCAAGCGCACGATCCGCGACGGCCCGTCACAACTCGACAACGACCAGCGTCTCGCCGACCTCGGCTTCGCGGCGATCGCCGAGGGCAACCTGGGCCTCGCCGAGACCTATCTCGATGCGGCGCTGGCGATCAACCCGAACAACCCCTACGCGCTCCTCAACCTCGGCGTCGTCTACCAGCACACCGGCCGCATGCCCGCGGCGCGCAGGCTGTACAACAAGCTCACCGTCCTCGACCCCCCGGACACCGCGGTCACGGCGACGCGCGAGCGCCAGGTCGGCACCCGCCTCGTCGACATCGCCCGCAGCAACCTCGCCCAGCTCGACGCGGACGCGGCGCTCGCCGGCCTGCCGGCGCCGAGCCCCGGGGACGCCGAGCGCGCCATCCTGACCCGCTTCGCCGCGCTCGAACGCCTGCACGACGAGGAGCTCATCAGCGCCAAGGAATACGCGGCGCGGCGCCAGGCGAACCTCGGCGCCCTCCTGCCCCGCACCGCGCAGGCGCCGGCACCCGAGATCGTGCGGCCGGCACCGCATGTCGAGCACATCATCGTGCGGTTGAAGGCGATCCGGCGGTTCCGCGACGCCGGCGCCCTCACCGCGAGGGAATACGCTCTCGAGCGCGCCTCGATCCTCGACGGCCTGATGCCCTTGCAGCCAAACGCCCCGATCCGCCCGACGGCGAAACCCGGCGGCGAGGACGGCGCGACGCCGCAGACGGCGCGTCTCGACCGGCTGCTTGCCCTCAAACTCATCACTCCGCAGGAATACCGGCGCGAGCGGGCGGCGCGCCCGGCCATGACAGCCGCCGAGACGCCGCAGTCCGGGCAGCGGCCGCCGGCAACGGCGCACGACCAAGCAGAACCGGGGCCCGAAGCCGCACCACATTCCGTGAGGACGGTGGCGGGCAACGAACCTGTGCCACCTGTGCCCGCGGCGCGTGGCGACCTCGACCGGCGCTCGCGCATCATCGCCGATGGCCCCGTGCCAGGCGCCTTCCCGCCGACCGTGCCGTACGACCCGCTGCCGCCTCGCGCGATGACCGTCATCGCGGCGGAACCGGCGCCCAGCGCGCCGGCGTCGCGCAGCAATCCGGTGAACGGCGCCGGCTCGCACGCGGTCAACGGCGGCGGTCCGGGATCGGCGTTTCCTCCCGCCGTGAGCTACGATCCCATGCCGAGACCGATCATGGCCGTCGCGGCAGCACAGCCGGCGCCCGCGCCGACGGCGCCGGCGGCGCGCGAATCAAACGGATACGACGGTTTCTCGTTCGCGACGAACGGCGGCGCGACAGGCTCGCTCGCACCCCCGATCGACGATTACGACCCGGCGCCGGCGAGCGCGACGCCGACCACGGCCAACGGATCGACGCCAGCTCCGCACGTCTCGCGCAGGGAACCGGCGTCCGGTCCGCCGGTCTCGCTCAGGGAACCGGTGCCCGCCACCGTCGCGGCACTTCGACCCACCACCGAGCCGATGCGCACGAACGGCACCGCCGCGGCGCGCCCCGGTGCGAATTCGGTGGCGGGCGGCAAGCAGCTGGGCGTCCACCTCTCGTCGTTCCGCACGCCCGAGCGCGCCCGCCGCAACTGGAAGGACCTGCGCGTCGAGCACGGCGACTTGCTCGACGGGCTCGGCGCGCGCATCGCCCGTGTCGATCTCGGTGACGACATAGGGGTGTTCTTCCAGCTCCGCGCCGGTCCGATCGCCGACGAGGACGCTGCGCTGGCGCTGTGCAGCGAGTTGAAGCGCCGCAGCCTCTACTGCGCCCCGACGATCTTCTGATCCTTGTTCCCGGCGTGACGCCGGGCGGCGGCGACGAACGCCTCGACGTCGGCGTCGCGGGTGTCGAAGGCGGTGACCAGGCGCAGCGTCGTCGCGGTCTCGCCGCCCCAGCGATAGAACGCGAAGCCGTCCGCCAGCAGCCCGGCAATGGCCGGCTCGGGCAGGCGCACGAAGAGCGCGTTGCCGTGCACCGGATGAACGAGCTCGCTTCCGGGCACGTCGGCGAGGCCGCGCGCCAGCGCCGCGGCGAGCCGGTTGGCGCGGGCGGCGTTGCGCAGCCACAGCCCGTCGGCGATATAGGCCTCGAGCTGGACCGAGATGAACCGCATCTTCGACCACAGATGGCCCGCCCGCTTGCGCCGGTAACCGATCTCACGGGCGAGCTCGGGCCTGAAGACGACGAGCGCCTCGGCGGCGAGCGCGCCATTCTTGGTGGCGCCGAACGAGAGGATGTCGACGCCGGCGCGCCAGGTCGCCTCGGCGGGCGTGCAGCCGAGATGCGCCACCGCGTTAGCGAAGCGCGCGCCGTCCATGTGCACGCCGAGGCCGTAGGCGCGAGCGACTTCGGCGAGCGCGGCGATTTCGTCCGGCGTGTAGACGGTGCCGCACTCGGTCGCCTGCGTCAGGCTCAGCGCCGCGGGCTGGACCTGGTGCACGTTGCCGATCTCCGCCTCGCCGAGCGCCGCGGCGAGCGCCGCCGCCTCGAGCCTGCCATCGCGGCCGTCGAGGGGGACGAGCTTGGCGCCACCGGTGTAGAACTCGGGCGCGCCGCATTCGTCGACGTGGACATGGGCGTCGCGATGGCAGTAGACGGCGCCGAACGGCGGCACCATCACCGAAAGCGCGAGCGCGTTGGCCGCCGTGCCCGTGGTCAGGGGAAAGACCTCGACTTCGGTCTCGAAGAGCGCGCCGAACAGCGCCGCGAGCCGCGCCGTGGCGGGATCGTCGCCGTAGGGCATCGCCTGGCCGTCGTTGGCCGCGGCGAGCGCCGCCATGATCTCGGGAGCGATTCCCGTCGTGTTGTCGCTGCAGAAGTTCATTCCCGCCCCATCACTGTCGTGCCGCCGGTACCAGCGTCAGCGTGCCGAGGACCGCGCCCGAGCGGCGGTCGACGGTAACTACCCGCTGGCGGCCTTCGCCATCCTCGACGAGAAGCGAGAGCGCATCCCCCTCCGCGGTCATGGCGACGACGCGCTCGCCGGGATCGAGCGCCACCGTCGCGGAAGCGAGGGATTCCGGCGATCGCGCAGCCGGCGTGCCGGCGCGCCGGAACAGCTCGACCGCGACGACCGCGACGGCTATCACGATCAGCGCCCCGAGGACGATGACGACGGCCTTGAGCGCGCGCGTGCTTTGGGTCCAGTCTGAAGCCATGAGCCCCAAGGATGCAGTGCGCCACACCGTGCGTGTCGGGGCCGGCGACGCCGGCCTCCGGCTCGACCGCTTCCTCGCCGATGCGCTGCCCGGTCTGTCGCGCAACCGCATCAAGGCGCTCGTACAGGCAGGCCGGCTCGACGCGGGAGGCGAGACGATAGCGGACCCGTCGTACCGGGTCAAACCCGGTCAGGAGCTCGCGCTCTCGGTGCCCGAGGCGACGCCGGCGGCGCCGCGCGGCCAGGCGATCGCCCTCGACGTCGTCTACGAAGACGCCGACGTCATCGTCGTCGACAAGCCCGCCGGCCTCGTCGTGCACCCGGCACCGGGCAACCCCGACTCGACGCTGGTAAACGCCCTCATCGCCCATTGCGGCGACAGCCTCTCAGGCATAGGCGGCGTCCAGCGCCCCGGCATCGTCCATCGCCTCGACAAGGACACCGGCGGGCTGATCGTCGTGGCCAAGAACGACGCCGCCCACGCAGGCCTCAGCGCCCAGTTCGCCTCGCGCACGCTCACTCGCGCCTACCAGGCGATCGTCTGGGGCGTGCCCAACCCGACCGCCGGTCGGATCACCGGCAACATCGGCCGCAGCCCGGTCAACCGCAAGAAGATGGCGGTGCTGCGACGCGGCGGCCGGCCGGCGCTCACGCGCTATCGCGTCGTCCGCGCCCTCGGCGGGATCGCCAGCCTCGTCGAGTGTCGCCTCGAGAGCGGCCGCACGCACCAGATCCGCGTGCATTTGGCCGCCCGCGGACATCCGCTTATCGGCGATCCCCTGTACGGCCGCGGCCGGCGCCAGCGCCACGCCACGCTTGCCGAGCCCGCGCGGCAGCTGCTCGCGGGCTTCCGGCGCCAGGCCCTGCACGCGTACCGCCTCGAGTTCCGCCATCCGGCGAGCCACCAGCCGCTCAGCTTCGAGAGCGGATTGCCCGACGACATGAAGGCGTTGATCGCCGCCCTCGAAACGAGTGACGGGGCAGCCGCCGGCTGAGCGGGCACGCGCACCGGGCAGACGCCGGGCGCGGAAAGGAAAAATTAACCATTCCGGTTAATAAATCCTAACCCGGCCCTGGAACGCGATCCCATCCATTCGAGGGGTTAGACGCCGATGACGGGAACTAGCATTCCCTCGGTCTCATCCGAGGGCGGGCTGCCCACGTTTCTCCGGGAAATTCGCAAGTTTCCCATGCTGGCACCCGACGAGGAGCATGCGCTCGCCAAACGCTGGCGCCGACATGGCGACGTGGCGGCGGCGCACATCCTGGTGACCAGCCACCTGCGTCTGGTGGCCAAGATCGCCATGGGATACCGCGGCTACGGCTTGCCGGTCGGCGAGCTCATTTCGGAAGGCAATATGGGCATGATGCAGGCGGTCAAGCGCTTCGATCCCGATCGCGGCTTCCGCCTGGCGACCTACGCCATCTGGTGGATCCGGGCATCGATCCAGGAATACATCCTGCACTCGTGGTCGCTGGTGAAGATGGGCACCACCGCGGCGCAGAAGAAGCTGTTCTTCAACCTGCGCAAGCTCAAGGGCCGGTTGCACGCGTTCGAGGAGGGCGACCTTGCGCCCGAGACCGTGAGCGAGATCGCCCGGCGGCTCGGCGTTCCCGAGGCCGACGTCGTCAGCATGAACGGCCGCCTCGCCAGTCACGACCATTCGCTCAACACCCCGGTCGACGGGGCGGAAGGCAGCGAATGGATCGACTGGCTCGTCGACCATTCGGAAGATCAGGAGACGTTGCTCGGCGACCGCGAGGAGCTCGACCTGCGACGCGGCCTGCTGAACGACGCCATGGGGAACCTGAGCGAGCGCGAGCACCATATCTTCTGCGAGCGGCGTCTCAAGGACAGCCCGTCGACGCTCGAAACCCTGAGCAAGGTATACGGCATCTCCCGCGAGCGGGTGCGCCAGATCGAGGTGCGCGCGTTCGAGAAGGTGCAAAAGGCGGTCAAGAACGCCGCCGCGCAGATGCGCCCGATGCTCTGA
>JAZFVR010000149.1:0-3137 GCA_036447835.1 Alphaproteobacteria bacterium
CAACGGTTTCGTCAACATGGGCGAGAAGATGTCGAAGAGCCTCGGCAATATCGTCACCGTCGAGGACGTGCTGAAGAGCGTCAACGGCAAGGGCGAGGTGGCGCGCCTGATGATGCTCTCGACCCACTACCGCAAGCCCCTCGACTGGACCGCCGCGGGTCTCGCGGAAGCGAAGGGAAGCGCCGACCGGCTCTATACCGCGCTTCGGGGCCTCGCCGGCGTCGAGGCAGCGGGCGGGGACACGGTTCCGGACACGGTGATGAAGGCGCTGCTCGACGACCTCAATACGCCCAAGGCCTTGAGCGAGTTCCTCGCGCTCGCGCACGCCGCCAACAAGGCGCGGGACGAGGATGAGCGCGCGTGGTTCAAGGGTGCGCTCCTCGCGGCAGGCGACATTCTCGGTCTCTTGCAGCACAATCCCGAGGCGTGGTTCAAGGGCGACGAGGAACCGACCGACGCAGGACGCATCGAGAAGCTGATCGGCAAACGAAACGCCGCCCGTGCGGCACGCGACTTCGCCGCCGCCGATCGCATCCGCGACGAGCTCGCGGCCGCGGGCATCGTCCTCGAGGACAGGCCCGGCGGCAAGACCGACTGGAAGCGTGCGGGATGACCGGCGAGCGCATCTGGCTCTTCGACACCACGCTGCGCGACGGCGCGCAGACGCAGGGCGTCGACTTCAGCGTGCGCGAGAAGGCGACGATCGCGGTCGAGCTCGACCGCCTCGGCATCGACTACGTCGAGGGCGGCTGGCCCGGCGCCAACCCCACCGACGATGCCTTCTTCGCCGACCCGCCTAAGCTTGGCCACGCGCGCTTCACCGCCTTCGGCATGACGCGGCGCCCCGGGCGCAGCGCCGCCAACGACCCCGGCCTCACGGCGCTGGTCAACTGCGGCGTCGACGCGGTGTGCCTGGTGGGCAAGGCGTGGGACTTCCACGTCGAGGTGGCGCTCGGCGTCAGCGCGGAAGAGAACGTCGCCATGATCAGCGACAGCATCGCGCGGCTGTGCAAGAAGAAGAAGGAGGCGCTGTTCGACGCCGAACACTTCTTCGATGGCTACAAGGCGGACCCCGACTATGCTCTTGCCTGCGTCATGGCGGCGTACGACGGCGGCGCCCGCTGGGTCGTGCTGTGCGACACCAACGGCGGCGCGCTGCCCGACGAGGTCGAGCGCATCGTCGGCGAGGTCATCGCGCACATCCCCGGCGACCGCCTCGGCATCCACTGCCACAACGACACCGAGAACGCCGTCGCCAACACCCTCTGCGCGGTGCGCGCCGGTGTGCGCATGGTGCACGGTACGATCAACGGTCTCGGCGAGCGCTGCGGCAACGCCAACCTGGTGTCGCTGATCCCGACGCTGACGCTCAAGATGGGCTACGAGACCGGGGTCACTCGCGAGGGGCTCGGGCAGCTCACCCACACGTCGCGGCTCCTCGACGAGCTCCTCAGTCGCGCCCCCGACCACCACGCGGCCTACGTCGGCGCCGCCGCCTTCGCCCACAAGGGCGGGCTGCACGCTTCGGCGGTGCAGAAGGACCCGCGCTCCTACGAGCACATCGACCCCGCGCTCGTCGGCAACCGGCGCCATGTCGTGGTCTCCGACCAGTCGGGGCGGGCCAACGTGCTCGCCCTGATGCGCGGCGCCGGCCTCGACATCGCCGACGACCACCCCAAGCTGGCCGAGCTCGTCGAGACGGTGAAGGCGCGCGAGTTCGAGGGCTATTCCTACGACGGCGCCGAGGCGAGCTTCGAGCTCCTGGCCCGCCGCGCGCTCGGCGAGGTGCCCGATTTCTTCCGCGTCGACAGCTACCGCGTGCTCGTCGAGCGGCGCTTCAACGCCGTCGGCAAGCTGGTGACGTTGTCGGAGGCCACGGTCAAGGTCACCGTCGGCGGCGAGCCGCTGATGTCGGTGGCCGAAGGCAACGGCCCCGTCGACGCGCTCAACGCCGCCTTGCGCAAGGACCTCGGAACCTACTCGTCGTATCTCGAGGACCTGCGCCTCGTCGATTACAAGGTGCGCATCCTGTCGCCCGGCGCCGGCACCGGCGCGGTCACCCGGGTGATGATCGAAAGCGCCAACGGCGCCGGCGAGAGCTGGTCGACCGTCGGCGTCTCGACCAACATCATCGACGCCTCGTTCAGCGCGCTGCTCGACGGCATCATCTACAAGCTGCTGCGCGACGGCGCGCCGGCCTGAGCCGATGCGTGGCCGGGCGCGCGGATACGTCGCATGCGAAGAAGTCACCCTCCCCCTCGATGGGGAAAGGCAGGGAGGGGGTGAGGCGCGCGACAGCGCGCGCTTCTATTGCGACATTCGATCCGCCGCGGAGTACTCACCCCCACCGCAACCCTCCCCCGTCGAGGGGGAGGGAGCCCGTTGCAGAGCTTTCCCCTGAAGATAGCGATGGCGGGAACGAACAAGTCCCGCGAGGAGGCGCGCGGCGGCCCGGCGATCGTGCTGGTCAGGCCGCAGCTCGGCGAGAACATCGGCACCGCGGCGCGGGCGATGATGAACTTCGGGCTCAACGATCTGCGCCTCGTCAGCCCCCGCGACGGCTGGCCCAACGTCAAGGCGGTGAACGCCGCGGCCGGCGCCCTCGAAGTGCTCGACAACCTGCGGCTGTTCGACAACACGGCGCAAGCGGTCGCCGACCTGCGCGGGGTTTATGCGACCACCGCGCGGCCGCGCTATATGCTCAAGCCACAGCTCACGCCGCGCCGCGCCGCCGCCGACATGCGCCGCCGCATCGGCGCCGGTGAGCCTTGCGGCGTGCTCTTCGGCCGCGAGCGCACCGGCCTCGACAACGACGACGTGGCGCTCGCCGACGCCATCCTCACGGTGCCGATAAACCCTGCCTACGGCTCGCTCAACCTGGCGCAGGCGGTGCTGGTCGTCGGCTACGAGTGGTTTCAGGCGGAGGTCGATGCTCCCGAGGAGGCGTTGCCCGAGGGACGCACCCGCCCGGCGACGCGCGCCGAGCTCGAGAACTTCTTCGCCCACCTCGAGCGCGAGCTCGACGCCTGCGGCTTCCTGCGCAACGAGCAAAAGCGGCCCACCATGGTGCGCAACATCCGCAACCTGTTCCTGCGTGCCGGCCTCTTCGAGCAGGAGGTGCAGACGCTGCACGGCAT
>JAZFVR010000150.1:0-4528 GCA_036447835.1 Alphaproteobacteria bacterium
AGGTTCCAGCCGAAGAAGTTGCCCGAGATAACCGCGCCCACGCCGAGCGCCCAGAGCGACCACACGCGGGCATGCCGCCTCAGCGCGCGTTTCTCGAAGTACTCCACGTCGACCGTGTTGTATTCGACGCCGCCGAATGTACGTTTGTCGGCCATATGAAACGCCCCCAATGATGTTCGCGAGCGCCGGCCTCGCCGACCTCGACATCCCTCAGGATTCCTGAAGTCTTCCCGGATTTGCCCCCGATCCGGGAGGCTGGAGCCCCCTGGTTTCCGGCGCGAAGTGTGAGATATTTTTTCGCCGATGGCAACGGTCGCTGTCGGTTCCCTTCGCTTTCCGGCGGTTCGATTGCGCTGGCCTCGGGCCGCCTCTTGGCGCTTTACTCGGGGTCCATGGGCGCGAGAGCGGTAATCATCGACTGCGACCCCGGCCAGGACGACGCCGTGGCGCTGCTGCTCGCCTTCGCCTCGCCGGCGGAGATCGACGTGCGCGCCGTGACGACGGTTGCCGGCAACGTGCCGCTCGTGCTCACCGCGGCCAACGCGCGGCGCATCTGCGAGCTCGCCGGGCGCGGCGATGTCGCCGTCTACGCCGGCTGCCCGCGACCGATCCTCAAGCCCCTCGGGACCGCGGCGCATGTCCACGGCGCCAGCGGCCTCGACGGCGCCGACCTGCCCGCGCCGACGATGCCGCTCGCTCCCGGCCACGCGGTCGACGCCCTCGTCGAGCGGCTCATGGCGTGCGACGGCGGCGTCACCCTGGCGACGCTCGGCCCGCTCACCAATGTCGCGCTCGCCATCGTCAAGGAGCCCGCTATCGTGCCGCGCATGCGCGAGATCGTGGTCATGGGCGGCGCGCTCGGGCCGGGCAACGTGACGCCCGCGGCCGAGTTCAACGTCTACACCGACCCGCACGCGGCCGCCGTGGTGTTCTCCTGCGGCGCGCCGCTCACCATGATCGGTCTCGACGTCACCCGCCGGGCGATCGCCACGCCCGGGCGCGTCGCCGCGATCGGTGCCATCGATCGCCCTCCCGCCGCCGCCGTAGCCGGCATGCTGTCGCTGCACCTCGGCCGCGACGTCGATCGCCCCGGCGTGGCGGGGGCGGCGCTCCACGACCCCTGCGTCGTCGCCTACCTGTTGCGCCCCGAGCTGTTCGAGACGCGCGCCATGCCCATCTCGATCGAGACAGCGGACCCGGAGACCCTCGGGCAAACGCGCGCCGGCGGCGCCGGGGAGAGCGCCAACGCCAACGTCGCCACGGCGATCGACGACGACGGCTTCTTCGCCCTCCTCACCCAGCGATTGGCAAGGCTGTGAGCAAGGGCTAGAGGAGCGATCGCGAGGGCGCACTGTCGGAGGGAATGCCGGGATGATGATTCGAATTTAATTTTGCACATTAAAGAGCGTTTCTAACTGACTATGAACGTTTAGAATTAGAAGGTGACAAGATGTACAAGCTCTATTCCGCGCCCGGTTCGGCGGCGATGGCGCCGACCGCCGCGCTCGAGGAGATCGGCGCCGCATACGAGCTCGTGCCCGTCGACATCTCGATGGAGAGGCCACGCGACCCCGAATACCTCGAGCTCAACCCCAACGGCTGGGTGCCGACGCTCGTCGACGAGAACGGCGCCATGTACGAATCGGCGGCGATCATGATCTATCTCGCCGACAAGCACCCCGAGGCCGGCCTCGCGCCGCCCGCGGGCGACGGCCTGCGCGGGCGCTACCTGCAATGGCTCGTCTACATGGCCGATACGCTGCAGATCGCCTTCCAGATGCACTACTACCCCGAGCGTCACTCGACCGAGCCGGGCGACATGGCGCGCGTCCAGGCCAAGGCGGCCGAGCGGCTGGCGAGCACCTGGGCCAAGATCGACGCCGCGCTCGACCCCGGCCCCTACATGCTCGGCGAGCGCTTCAGCGGCTGCGACATCTACGTCTACATGCTGACCACCTGGCACCCCGACGGCTCCGGGTTCCTCGAAACCTGCCCCAACGTCGCGCGGCTCGTCGACCTGGTCACGCAACGGCCCGCGGTGCGCCGCATGATGCAGGCCCACGGCATCATTTGAGGGGGTGCAGTTGGCTAATCTGCAGGCTCGAGCCGCTGGAAGCGCCCGGGGTCGCCGAAAAGCTTCTCCGATGGGAATTCGCGGATCAACGCGACTAAGTCCCGCCTCGACACGTCGAGCTTGACGTATTCGACGTCGGTATCCTCGTAGCGACCAGCCGCGGTGCGGCCCTTCACCCGGCCTTCGTCGATGAGTCCGTCGAGAAGTGCCGAATCCATGAACCGCAGCGACAACGACCCGTCGTCACCGGGTTCGGCACGCAAAATAATAAATCCCGGCGGTTCGTCCGCCGAGTAGTCGTCGCCGACCCCGGCGCGGCGCTTGACGTTGTAATAGGTGCGGCCGTCGATCTCGGAGGCGTGGGCCGTTGCGCGCAGCCAGCGCACCGGGTCCGAAGTGTTCCAATCCAACATGACGCCGACGATGTCGAGAACGCCGTCTTCCTCGCCCGGCGCGATGTGAAGGCGGAGGCCCTCATTGTCTCCTTCCATGTAGTACCAGTCGCCGAGCAGGCGCGCGTCGTAGGCCGTCTCGCCCGGCTCCGACAGGGCGACGGTGGATTCGGGCGGCCCGAAACAGGCGGAAAGGGACAATCCGACGAGCAAAGCTGCGAACACCACCAACGGTCTCATGGCCGGTCTCCTGCCGGTTCAGCGCATCCTGACAAGAGGTTGCGGCGGCGGCATGGAAATTCGAAGCGCTGTGGAGTGCATGGCGGCCGCGCCGCCCGGCCACGGCGCCTTCGGCGGATCCGGTTCGATGTCTCTGGCGGCTCTGGAAAGGTGAACCCGGAGCCCAAACCTATTATTATGCAGAGCGATCTTCGCGCCGGGGCCTCGACCCGGCAGGCTGGGTTTCAGGAACGCCATGACGGAGAAGAAAGACAAGCTCCCATCCACGGCCTCGAGCGCCGAGGTCGAGGCCTTTCTCGAGCACGTCGCGGCGACGCCAAAGCCGGCGGGCGGGCGTGGGCGGCTGATCTTCGCCATGGACGCCACGGCGAGCCGCGCGCCGACCTGGGACCACGCCTGCCAGATCCAGGGCCAGATGTTCGAGGAGACCGCGATGCTCGGCGGCCTCGAGATACAGCTCGTCTACTACCGCGGCTTCGGCGAATGCCGCCATAGCGACTGGGTCGCCGATTCGCGTTCGCTGGTGCGGCGCATGACCGGCGTCGTCTGCCTCGGCGGCCACACGCAGATTCGCAAGGTGCTCAGGCACGCCATCGACGAGACGGGAAAGAAGAAGGTCGACGCCGTGGTCTTCGTCGGCGACTGCATGGAGGAGGACGCCGACGAGTTGTGCCATCTCGCCGGCGAGCTCGGCCTGCTCGGCGTTCCGGTGTTCATCTTCCACGAGGGCGCGGAGCCGACGGCGGCGCAAACCTTTCGCCAGATCGCCAAGCTCAGCAACGGCGCCTATTGCAGTTTCGATGCCGCGAGCGCCCGCCAACTGCGCGACCTTCTCGGCGCGGTGGCGGTGTACGCCGCCGGCGGCAGGCGCGCGCTCGAGGATTACGGCCGGCGCGCCGGCGGCGCGGTGTTGCAGATCGCCAGCCAAGTGAAATGAAACCGCCAATGGTGTAGGGAGACGGGTATGCCCCTTGCCTACCTGCTTCTCGGCTTCACCCTTCTCGCCGTGCTCCTGCTGCTCGCGCGCTGGTTCAGCCGCGCCGACCCGGCGACCCTCGTGGCGGTGGTCAAGTGGGTCGGCGGCGTGCTCGCGGCGCTCGTCGCGCTCTATCTCATCGTCAGCGGCCGCGGCGCCTGGCTTTTCCCCCTGGTCTTCGTCGGGCTGCCCTTCCTGCGTCGCTTGCTGCGCGGCGGCGGGCCGGCGTTCGGTGGCTTCGGCGGGACGCGGCCGTCGCCGGGTCATAGCTCGGGGGTCGAGACCGCGTATCTGCGGATGACGCTCGACCACGACTCGGGGCAGATGGAGGGCACCGTGCTGCGGGGTCCGTTCGCCGGGCGCGCGCTTTCGAGCCTCGGCCTCGACGAGCTGCTCAGCCTGCTCGCCGAATGCGCGCGCGTCGACGCGCAGTCGGCGCAGCTGATCGAGACCTACCTCGACCGCGGCGGTTACGACGACTGGCGCGAGCGCATGGACACGCGCGAGCGAAGCGCCGGCAAGGTGGCGATGACGCCCGAGGAGGCGCGCGAGATCCTCGGCATCGGCGAAGACGCGACCGCCCAAGAGATCAAGGAGGCGCACCGCCGGCTGATGCAGGCCATGCACCCCGACCACGGCGGCTCGACCTACCTCGCCGCGCGCATCAACCTCGCCAAGGAGGTGCTGCTCGGCCCCTGACCCGCGAAAGGTAGTGTCTCAGCTTGAAATCCTGCCGAGCCGATGCCCGGAGCGTCCGCTTTTAGCGGATCATGCCTGCCTTACACCCAACAGCGGAAATTGGCGCAGGATCACCGGTACTTCTGCCCCTGACCCGGAGCGGACTTC
>JAZFVR010000151.1:0-5355 GCA_036447835.1 Alphaproteobacteria bacterium
TATTCTCCGCAAGATGCGTGCCAGTTCGGGCGAAAGCGCGTCGAATCAAGGCAATGGTTGGTTAACCGCGCGCCCGGCGCCTGCACGTTATCCACAGACTGTAAAGATTTCCGACACATTTATGCCCGCTTCCGGGCGCAAATGGCCGCCACCGGCCGCCGCCATGCGCTGGCGTCTTCTTGGATAATCGTTTATTCACAAATATTTAAGGGAAACCACGGCGGCGGCAAAAATTCCTCCACCCACTGTGGATAACTGTCAATTATCCCGACAGGTCTGCGGCGCGCGGTGAATTTCCCCGAGCCGCACGGCGGCGGTCGACAGCGGCGCGCGAGTTGGGGTAGACCGGCAGCGATGTCCCGACCGCCGCCCAGCGCCCGCGCCGTTGCCCTCGACCTGATCGGGGCGGTGCTCGACGATCGCCGGCTGCTCGGCGAGGCGGTCGCCGGACACGCCGGCCTCGCCGCGCACGAGGGGCGCGACCGCGCCTACGCCCGCCTGCTGACGGCCACGACGCAGCGGCGCCTCGGTCAGATCGACGCGCTGATCGCGCACTGCCTCGAGCGCCCGTTGCCGCGTTCGGCGGCGGCGGCGCGCCACGCCCTGCGCCTCGGCGTCTCGCAGCTCGTCTTCATCGGCACACCGCCGCACGCCGCGGTCGACGGCGCGGTCACGAGCGCCCCGGCGAAATTCAAGGGGCTCGTCAACGCGGTGCTGCGCCGCCTCGCGCGCGAGGGGCCCGGCCTCGCCGCGGCGCAGGACGCCGCCCGCCTCGACACCCCCGACTGGCTGTGGCGGCGCTGGTGCGCGACCTACGGATCGGCGACCGCGCGCGCCATCGCCGAAGCCCACCTCGCCGAGCCGTCGCTCGACATCACGGTCAAGGGCGACCCCGGCGCGTGGGCGGAGCGGCTCGCGGCGACACCGCTGCCGACGGGCGGTCTGCGGCGCGCGCTCGGCGGCGCGGTGAGCGACCTCGAGGGCTACGACGACGGCGCCTGGTGGGTGCAGGACGCGGCGGCGGCGCTTCCCGCCCGGCTCCTCGGCGACGTCGCCGGCGCGACGGTGCTCGACCTCTGCGCCGCGCCCGGCGGCAAGACCGCGCAGCTGGCCCAGGCCGGCGCGCGCGTCGTCGCCGTCGACCGCGGGCGCCGCCTCGAACGTCTGGCCGCGAACCTCGCGCGCCTCGGCCTCGCCGCCGAATTGCTCGACGCCGACGTCGCAAGCTGGCGGCCCGCGGCGCCGGCGCCGTTCGTCCTGCTCGACGCCCCGTGCACGGCGACGGGCACGATCCGGCGTCACCCCGACGTGCCCCACGTCAAGACCGCCGCCGACATCGGCCGCATGGCGGCGGTGCAGGAGCGCCTGCTCGCCGCCGCCGCGGCGATGCTCGCCCCCGGCGGCACGCTCGTCTATTGCGTCTGCTCGCTCGAGCCCGAGGAGGGACCGGAGCGCATCGCCGCCCTCACCGCGAACGCGCCCGATCTCGTCCGCGCGCCGGTCGGGCCGGGCGAGGTCGGCGGCCGTGCCGAACTCGTGAACGACGCCGGCGACCTGCGCACGCTGCCTTGCCATCTCGCACGCTTCGGCGGGCTCGACGGCTTCTACGCCGCGCGCTTGCGGCGCACCGGCTAAACTGCTAGGAGACCGCCATGCCGAAACGCCCGCGCGTCGCGCCGTCGATCCTCGCCGCCGATTTCGCCAAGCTCGGCGAGGAGGTGCGCGCGGTGTGCGCGGCGGGCGCCGACTACGTGCACATCGACGTCATGGACGGCCATTTCGTGCCCAACATCTCGATCGGCCCGGCGGTGGTGAAGGCCCTGCGCCCGGCGAGCGACAAGCCCTTCGACGTGCATCTGATGATCGCCCCGGCGGACCCCTACATCGGCGAATTCGCCGCCGCCGGCGCCGATATCATCACCGTCCATCCCGAGGCCGGGCCGCACCTTCACCGCAGCCTGCAGCTCATCAAGTCGGAGGGATGCAAGGTGGGCGTCGCGCTCAATCCGGCGACGCCGGCCGAGGTTGTCGATCACGTCCTCGACGCCGTCGATCTGGTGCTGGTGATGACCGTCAACCCGGGCTTTGGCGGTCAGGCTTTCATTCCGGCGATGCTCGACAAGATCGCGGCGTTGCGCGCCACGATCGACGCCTCGGGCCGCGCCATCGAGCTCGAGGTCGACGGCGGCGTCACCGCCGAGACCGCGCCGCTCGCCGTCAAGGCGGGCGCCGACGTGCTCGTCGCCGGCAGCGCGGTGTTCAAAGGCGCGCCTGCGGATTACGCGGCCAACATCGCGCGGCTCAGGGGCTGAAGCGGGCTGCCATGAGCGAATCTCGCGCCATCGTCCCCGGCCAGCGGCTGGGCCCCGGGCTCCAGCGCCGCGCCCTGGCGCGCGTGGGCGAGGTCTTGTGGCACGCGGTATACGGCTCGGCGCTCTACCGCGCCAGCCTGCGCGGGCGCCGGCCCGAATCGCTGGCGCTCAACCCGGGCAACCCGTGGCCCGGCGACGCGGCGCGGGGCGAGGCGCTCTTGCGCCGGCAGTACCGCTTCGGCGGCCAGACGGTGACCGGCGCCGACGGGCCGCCGTGGCGCCAGCAAGGCGTCAGCCCGACGTGGGTCGAGGAAATGCACGGCTTCGCCTGGCTCAGCGACCTCGAGGCGGTCGGCACGGCCGCGGCGCGCGGCGCCGCGCGCGACGCCGTTGCCGGCTGGATCGACCGCTGCGGCGGCTGGGAGCCGATCGTGTGGCGGGCCGACGTGCTCGGCCGCCGCGTCGTCGCCTGGCTCACCCACGCGGCATTCCTTCTCCACGGCGCCGACGCCGACCTCGAGGCGCGGGCGCTCGCCAGCCTCGGCGAGCAGCTGCGCCATCTCGGCCGTGTGGCCGCCGACGCGCCCGACGGAGACCGGCGCTTCGCCGCGGCCAAGGGCCTGGTGTTCGGCGCGCTCTGCCTGCCCGGCGGCGAGCGCCAGCTGGCCCAGGGCCTGCGCCTGCTCGAGCACGAACTGGGACGCCAGGTTCTCGCCGACGGCGGCCACGTCGCGCGCAGCCCGTCGGCGCATTTCCGCGTGTTCCAGGACATCGTCGAGACGCGCACGGCGCTGATCTCGGCAGGGCGGCGCGTGCCCGATACGCTGCGCCGGGCGATCGACCGCATGGCGCCGATGCTGCGCTTCTTCCGCTACGGCGACGGCGGCCTGGCGCTGTTCAACGATTCGAACGAAGAGGACCCGGCGGCGATCGACGTTGCGCTCGGTCTCGGCGAGGCCACGGGCAAGGCGCCGTCGCGCGCGCCGCAGTCGGGCTTCGAGCGCCTCACCGCGCGGCGCACGCTGGTGCTCGTCGACGTGGGCGGGCCACCGGCGCTGGCCAGCCGCCACACGCACGCCGGCCCCCTGAGCTTCGAGTTCGCCGTCGGCACGGAGCGCCTGATCGTCAACTGCGGCGCCTACGCCGGTGACCGGCCAGCCTGGCGTGAGGCGCAGCGCGCCAGCGCGGCGCATTCGACGGTCACGGTCGACGACATCAACTCGGTCGTGATCGACGCCGACGGCGCCGTCGCCCGGCCGCCCCACGTCACCTGCTCGCGCCACGAGGACGAAGGCAACGTCTGGCTCGAGGCGACCCATGACGGCTACCGCCCGGCCTTCGGCGTGGTGCACCGGCGCCGGCTTTACCTGAGCGCCGAGGGCGACGACCTGCGCGGCGAAGACAGCCTCAGCGGACCGGACGGCAAGGCCTTCGCGGTGCGCTTCCACCTGCACGCGGACGTCAGGGCGTCGCTGGTGGGCGATGGCGCCGGTGCGTTGTTGCGTCTGCCCGGCGGCGCCGGCTGGCGGCTCAGGGCCGCGGGCTGCGCGATGCAGCTCGCCGAAAGCGTCTACCTAGGGCGTCGCGGCGAGATGAAGCGCTGCGAACAGGTCGTCCTCACCGGGCCGCTCAAGGGCGATACGACGGCCATCAAATGGGCGCTCAGCGAAGTCGGCGAGGGCGACTGATAAGCCGGGTCACGGTTCTCGTAGCGTCGCATAAACAGCCGCCTCACAGCTGCCAGCGTCGCATTCCCTCGGGCAATACGATGTCGCGCCACATTCCGCGCACGTCGGCGATGACCGCCTGGCGCGCGGCGAGGCGTTCGAACGTCGCCGCCGTGAAGCCGAGATACTCGTCGTGGGCGACGGTGCCGACGACGACGTCGTAGCCGTGTGCCCCGTCGAGGCTCTTCATCAGCGCAACCCCGTAACGCTCCATCGCCTCGCCGGCGTCGGCGTGCGGATCGTGGACGTCGACCTCCAAGCCGCGTCGCCCGAGGCCGCGGACGACGTCGAAGACCTTGGTGTTGCGCAGGTCGGGCACGTTTTCCTTGAACGTCAGGCCGAGGACGAGCGCGCGGCCCGTGCCGACGAGCGCGGCGATCTCCTCGGCGACGAACAGCCCCATGCGATCGTTGATGCGCCGGCCGGCGAGCACGATCTCGGGTTCGTGGCCGAGCTCCTTCGCCCGGTGGGCGAGGTAGAACGGATCGACGCCGATGCAATGGCCGCCCACGAGCCCGGGGCGGAAGTCGAGGAAGTTCCATTTGGTCATCGCCGCGTCGAGAACGTCGTGCGCCGAGAGGCCCATCTTGTGGAAGATGTACGTCACCTCGTTGACGAAGGCGATGTTGATGTCGCGCTGGGCGTTCTCGATGACCTTGGCGGCCTCGGCGGTCTTGATGTCGCGGGCGACGAAGACGCCGCCCGACGTGATGGCGCCGTACATCCCGGCAAGTCGTTCGGTGACCTCCGCGGTCTGGCCGGCGACGACCTTGGTGATGCGCTCGACCGTGTGCTCGCGGTCGCCGGGGTTGATGCGTTCGGGCGAGTAGCCGAGGAAGAACTGCTCGCCGCATGTCAGCCCCGACGCCGATTCGATCACCGGTCCGCAGATCTCCTCGGTGACGCCGGGATAGACCGTGCTCTCGACGACGACGATTGCACCGCGCGTGACGTGTTCGCCGACGGTCCGCGACGCGTCGCGCAACGCGGTGAGATCGGGGCGATTGTTCTCGTCGACCGGCGTCGGCACGGTGATGATGAAGACGTCGGAGCCGGCCATGGCCGCCGCGTCGTCAGCGAACTCGAGCGTCGTCGCCCGCAAGACATCGCGACCGACCTCTCGCGTGCGGTCGACGCCGTCGCGCAGCTCGGCGATGCGCGCGCCATCGCGGTCGTAGCCGAGCGCCCGAAAGTGGCGCGCCAACGCGACGGCGAGCGGCAGCCCCACATAGCCGAGCCCGACGACGGAGATGCGCGAAGGTGCGGACATGGCGTAATTCCTGCTGGGCCGGGAGAGGGTTCCGTCTAGCCCGCGG
>JAZFVR010000152.1:0-7876 GCA_036447835.1 Alphaproteobacteria bacterium
CCCTCCGGCGCGCCTTCGGGACGACCCGTCGCCACCGCGAGGTCGCAATCGACGTTGCTGACGAACCACTTGAGCCCGCTCAACGCGTAGCCTTGCGGCGTCCGCCTGGCCACGGTCGTCGTCGCGCCCACGTCGCTGCCGCCGTGCAGCTCGGTCGCCCAGGTGCCGCCGGTCGCGGCCTCGCCGTCCATGCGGATCAGGGACGGCAGGTATTTGTTTCTGGCCGACTTCGGCGCGTAGCGATCGAGGACGTAGGCGACGGCGCCGGTGAGCGTCACCGGGCAATGGATCGAAATGTCCGACTGGGCGAGCAGGTACCCCATGGCGAAGGACAACAGGAACGGCCTGGGATCGCCGCCGTAGTTGAGCCCGATGATGCCGTGGCGGTAGACGTCGCGATGGACCGCCGCGTAGAGCGGATTGTACTGGACGCGATTGACCGTCTCGCCATCGCGATCGTAGGTGTGCAACATCGGCGGGGCGAAGCGGCTGGTGTATTCGGCCTGGGCGTCGACCTCGTCGCCGACCCAGGCGCCGAAGGCCGCGAGGCGCGCCTCCTCCTGGTCGAGGAGATCGCCGGCCGTGCGCTTCAGCAGCCGCTGCAGATTGACGTCAAGACGATAGAAGTTCTGGCCGCGGGTTTCGCGAAGGTACTCCATCACGCGATCCTCCATCGACTATCGTCGAACGCCCGGCCTCGGCCTTACCCGCGCGTTCTCCGCCAATTCACCTCACGGGCGTCGGATTTCGGGGCAGACACAAGGCGCGGTCCACGAACCAGCGCTCAAGGCTCACCCGGGAGATTTCTGAACAGGGGACAACCGACCGTACACCTGATGAGGTCGCAGATGTCACAAAATTCGTGATCGGGAACGCTGTCGTCCTGATCGAGATGCCGGTCGAGAAGCTCGTGAAGCTCGCAGGGGGTTTGCCTGCAGAAAATTCGATCGCCGCTTCCTGCCAGTGGCAGAGCGGCATCTGGGGAATCGAGGGGGTCATGGCGTTTCGGCCGTTAACACGGGTATGAGCACTATCGGTAATAATTCATTAAGGTTAACAACCTTTTAACAGTTTTCCGCCCGCCCGCCGACATCTCCGGGCCGGCCCTCGCACGCGGCCTGGAGTGGCGGCGTGACGCCATTCGCGAGCCCCGCCACCGAGGCGCCGGCGCTTGAATTCCCTGGCGATTCTCTCGGCTGATTTCGACAGCATTAAGGGTCATTTTACCAAACTCGCCAACAATCAAACGGCTGTCGCTCGTTGCCGAGCTTACGGCCCACCGCCGGGCTGCCGGGCCCCGCCCGCGTCGCCATGCGGTGGTCGCCGTCGGTTGTGGCAATCGAGCGTCCAAATTCTTTCATTCGGTTGATTTCCGACGGCCCGCCCATGCAATCGCCATACGCCACCAAAGGCTTCGATGAGCGCGACCTCGCTGCGGCGGAGCCCGGGCCCGCGCCCGACCCGACGGAGACGGCGCGCTCGTTGCGGCGCGCCCGCCGTGACCGCTTCGTCAGCCACGCCGAGCTCGCGTATTGGGCGCGGAGCTACGCGAGCGAGGCGGACGCCGGGCACGACAACGTCTGGGAAGCGGCGGAGTGGATCATCTTCCGCATCGGCAGCGAACGCTTCACCATCTCCATGGGAGCCATCGACGAGGTAGCCGCGGTGCGCGGCGGCGCGATGCTGCCGCACCAGTCACCGTTCGTGCTTGGCCTCATGAACCTGCGCGGCGAGAGCGTGCTGCTCTTCGACCTGGCCCGGATTCTCGGGCTGGGCGGCACGACCAAGAAAACCCCCACCCAGCGGGCGCTACTGTTTCGCGACGACGAGGGCCGCCGCACCGGTTTCCTTGTCGAGTGCATCGAGACCGTCGCCAACCTCGACGTCGACCGCTTCCAGGACAGCATCGGCGGCGACGAGGGCCGCTCGGGCCTGATCGCGGCGGTCGGCGACATGGACGGCGGCTCCATAGGACGAATCGACGTTCCCGCCCTGCTGGCGGGAGTGGCGGAATGGTTGAACGGTTGAACAGTGCACCGGGGCTGACGCCCGGCGCCGGACAGTGACGACGAGCGCATCGCGAGTCGCGAGAGAGGGAACGAGATGGTTGACAACGATCACAACGCCCCGGGCCGTTCGGCCGGCGAACAACAGGCCGGCGGCGAAGAATCCTTCGTGATGCCCGAATGGGACTCCGGCGACGTGGGCATCCCGGCGCCCGGCGCGGGAGCGGACTACGGGGCGGGCGGTTCCTCCCCGCCGCCGGCCGGCGTCGACCTCACGGCACAGGGTCTCAACACGCGGCTCCAGGCCCAGGTCGGCGGCGGCGCAGAGAGCGAAGCCCCGTTCACCGCAGGCGACGACCTCGCCAACTCGGGAACCTCCCTCAAGTTCAAGCTGGTGGGATCGCTGGTTCTGCTCACCCTGATCGTGCTCATCATCGGAGCGGCCTCGCTCACCTCGCTGCTCGAGATCAACACCATCTCGTTCGGCATCGCCACGCGCCACGCCAAGCTCGCCCGCATCAACGAGGAGATCAAGACAACCGTGCTTCGCATCCACGATGCGGGGAAGGACTTCCTCATTGCCGAGGACGAGGAGGCCCTCGACCGATCGGAGCGTTACACGGCCAAGCTGCGCAACCAGCTCGCGACCGCGACCCAGATCGGTGAGTCGATCGAGAGGGAAACCGGCATATCGTTCGGCGCCCAGTACGTGAGCCTTGCCGATAGCGCCGAGCAGTATCAGCTGCAATTCACCCAGCAGTCGAAGAACATCCGCGAAGCTCGTGAAAATATTACGGAAGATATTGAGCTGGCTCTCGAATTCAAGGGCCGCCTGGCGGACGAGATGGAGACCATCCGGAGGCGCGTCAAAACGCTGGTCGACGACTACTGGATCGCCGCCAAGCAGGAACGGGCGGGCACGATCGCCAATCGCCGGGCCGCCGAAGGCTTCGGCGGAGCGTCGGGCGACCTCTCCGCGGGTGTCGAGATCACCAACCTCGATCGCGATCTGCTCGACATCCAGATCGTCATCGCCCGCTATCTGCAGACCGAGCAGGTCAACTTCGCCAACGCCGCGGACGTGTTGATAAACGGCGCGCTCAACCAGGCCGACAAGATCAGGCGCTCGGCGCTGAGCGAGAAGATCGTCCTCGCCATGAACGAGACGCACAAGGCCCTTACCTTCTACAAGGGCATGTTCAAAGACGCCAAGGACAGCATCGACAGCGTCAGGGCGAACAGGGCGCGCATCGACCAGCGCGTCGACGAGCAGAAGAGCGAACTGCGCCAGACGGCCCAGAATCTCCTCGCGCTGGCGACGGGAATCTCCGACAAGGCCTGGGGCTCGATCGTCAGCGAGAGCGTGAAACTCAACAAGGCCGCCAAGCGGGCGTGGATCATCTCGCTCATCGCGGCGCTCGCCGGCACCGTGACCGGCTTCATCGTGCTCTACTTCGTGCCGCGGCCAATCCTGGCGAGCATCAACGAGTTGGTCGCGGGTGCGCGGCGGGTGGCGGCCGGCGACCTCACCAAGCCGATCGCCGTCACTTCCACCGATGAGCTGGGGCAACTCGCCATCGCTTTCAATCATATGCGCACGAGTCTTCTGGTGCTGGTCGAACGCATCCAACGCGCGAGCGTGCAGATCGCCACCACGGTGAACGAGATACAGGCGGCGGCGAACCAGCAGTCCATGACATCTCGCGAGCAGCTCGGCTCGCTGAACGAGTTCGGAGTCGCCTTGCGCGAGATCGCCCAGACCTCCCAGAAGCTCGCGACCACCGCAGATACCATGGCGTCGGACGCCAAGGACGTGGCCGACATGGTCGACCAGAACAACTCCAAGTCGTCCCAGGCGCTGGGCTCCATGGAGGTCATCGGCAACGCCACCAAGCAGACCTCGGACCGCATCAAGGCGCTCAACGACCAGATGGACAGCATCAACGACGCGGTCTCGACGATCAATGGCGTCGCCGACGTGACCACGCTCTTGTCGCTGAACGCCGCCATCGAGGCCAACAAGGCCGGAGAGATGGGCAAGGGCTTCTCGGTGGTGGCCACCGAGATCCGCCGGCTTTCCGATCGCTCGATCGATTCGGCCGACAGCATCGCCGGCATGGTGCGCGACATCCAGCGCGCCACCGAATCCTCGGTGATGTCGATGGACAAATCGTCCGAGGAAATCCGCATCGGCGTCGCCCTGGTGCGCGAAACGACCGACAACCTGCAGGACATCAATCAGCGCATGGCGACGATTCGCGCCGAGACCACGAACCTCGCCGAGGGGGCATCGGAGCAGGCCGAGGCCTGCACGGGCGCCCGGTCGACGGTGGGCGACCTCCAGACCTCGGCCAACCTCGCGGCGCAGGCGGCGCGCCAGACCTCGGCGGCGTCGTACGAGCTCACCGCGATGGCGAGCCAGCTGACCGCCGCGGTTTCGGCGTTCCGCATCTAGGGCGCCGGGACCGGCACGGACTAATTGCAGAATCGCGGCGGTCGACGTGGACCTGTTGGAGTTTCGCCTCCGGGGAGAGCGCTACGGTGTCGACCTCGCCGACGTCGACGAGGTTCTCAACATCGCCGCCCTCAAGCCCCTGCCCGGCGCCCCCGACTTCGTCGCCGGAGTTCTCAACCTGCGCGGAGACCTGCTGCCGGTGGTCGATCTCGCCCGGCGTCTCGGCTTCGAGCGCGACACGCCGCCCGCGGCCGCCGACGGCAGCCCGCTCGCCCCCTATCGCAACGGCACGCGGCTGCTGGTGGTCAGCGCCGGCGCCCGCCGATTCGCCGTGATCGTCGATGAGATCGACGGCATCCACACCATCGTGCCCGAACAGTTCCGCACACGGGTGATGGACGGAAACGACGTGCCTCGCTTTTTCGGCGACGTCGGCGTCGGCGACGGCGGCATGGTGCAGCTGATCCGCCTTCGCGAGATCCTTGGCCCGGAGGAGTTCGGGCTGCTGAGGGCGGCCAATGGTTGACGTAAACTTCCTCGCCATCTTCAAGGCCGAAATGGCCGGGCACGTGAAGCGGGCCACCGAGCTGGTTCTCGAACTCGAATCGACGCCGCCGGAGAAGCTCGCCAAGGGCGATGTGCTCGAGGCGCTGATGCGCGAGTTCCACACCATCAAGGGGGCAGCCCGCGCCATCCAGTTCACCGAAATCTCCGACACCGCCCACCACATCGAGGACATCTATCACGCGCTGATCGGCGGGGAGGCCGAGGTGCGGCTGCCGCAGCTCGCCGACCTCAGCCTGCACGCGATCGATCGCATCCATGGGCTCCTCGAAGCGCAGCTCACGGGCGGCACGTATTGCAGTCACGAAGACCTGCCGGCGCGGGTGGCGGCTTACCTCAGAGGCGAGTTCGAGGCGGCCTCTCCGCCGCAGCCACCCCGGGCGCCGGATCCGGGCCAAACCGTGTCGCCCGAGCCACCGGTGATCGCCACGGACACCACGGCGGAGACCGCCGAGCCCCCGGTAATTGCCGAGGAACCGGTGGCCGAGACCCCATCACACGAAGCCGCGACGGCCGTGGACGAGCAGCCCCCGATGTTTGCGGAGGAGCCCGCGCCGGCGGCTACGGACGAACCCGCGCCGACCGCGGAGGGCGTTCCCGAGACGGCCAGCGAAGAAACCGAGCCGAAAGCCGACGCCGGCGCGAACGGGCACGACCACGGCCGCACCGCCCGCAAGCACGACCGCACCGCACCGGACGACTACGACGCATTGACCGACGCCCTGCTCAAACTCACCGGCGAGATCTCGGTCGCCGTAAGCCCGATCGAGAATCAGCGCGCCCAAATCCGCGACGTCGCCACCGGCCTCGCGCGACTCGCGCGCGACGTGACCGGAGCGATCGCGATCGCCGCCGAGCAGGTGCACGGCGAAACCGCGATGCCGCACCTCGACCGCCTGCGCGATATTCGCGGACGCATGCAGGCGCTTCAGAACGAGCAGGCCCAGGTCATCGAAGCGCTCGACTTCACGGAAGGCCGTCTCCAGCACCTCACCGACGAGCTCGGCGATCGGGTCACCCAGGCACGACTCGTGCCCATGGCGGCCATATTCTCGGGATATCCGCGGGTGGTCCGCGACCTGAGCCAGGAGCTGGGCAAGAAGTGCCGGGTCGTGATCGACGGCGAGACCATACGCATCGACCGCGCCGTACTGGAGACGGTGCGCACGCCGCTTCTGCACCTTATCCGCAACGCCCTCGACCACGGCATCGAGACGCGCGAGGCGCGCGAGAAGTCCGGCAAGGATCCGCAGGGCACGCTCGAAATCAGCGCCAACCAGATGGCCGGCATGGCCCGCCTCACCGTGTCCGACGACGGCGCCGGCATCGACATGGACCGGGTGCGCGCGCGGGTGCTCGACGCCAGCCTGACCACGGAGGCGCTGTGGAACGCCATGGACCGCCACGAGCGCCAGCAGTTCCTCTTCCTGCCCGGTTTCACGACCGCCAGCGCGGTGTCGGAGACCTCGGGCCGCGGCGTCGGCCTCGACATCGTCAAGACCGACATCGAACGCGTCGGCGGCCACATCGAGGTGTCGAGCGAGCCCGGCCGCGGCACCCGTTTCGTGCTCGAACTGCCGGTGAACCTGTCGCTCAGCCGTTGTCTGCTCGTCGCCGGCGGCCAGCACCCCTTCTTCGGCATCCAGCACTTCGCGTTTCCTTTGCACGACATCGGCGAGGTGCGCCGCGTCGACCAGGCCGAACTGCGCACGATCGATGGCCGCGAGGCGGTGCGGGTGGGCGACGAGACGCTGCTGCTCTATGACCTGGCCACGCTGATGGGCCTCGAACCGCTGCACGAGAACCTGGAGCGCAAGCACCTTCTCGTCGTCGGCGGCAGCAACCGCTTCGGCGTGCTCGTCGACGATGTGGTCAACGAGCAGAACACCGTCAGCCATGCCTTCGACGAGCGCCTGGGCAAGGTGCGCGACATGCAGGCGAGCACCTTGCTGCGCGACGGCGGCGTGGCCCTCATCGTCGACATGAAGGACCTGTTGCAGGGACTCATCGAAGGCCGCGACGCCATCGCCACGCCGCAGGCGCTCAACGACGACGAGGCGCCGGAGGAAGCGGCCACCGAGCGGTCCAACATTCTCGTGGTCGAGGACTCGGCTACCGTGCGCGAAGTCGAGCGCCATTTCCTCGAGGCCGCCGGATTCAACGTCACCACCGCGGTCAACGGCGTCGACGGACTCAACAAGCTGCGCAACGGCCACTTCAACCTCGTGATCACCGACATCGACATGCCGCGCATGAACGGCATCGAGCTGATCCGCAAGCTGCGTGCCCATGACCGCTATAGCGACATCCCCGTCATCGTCGTCTCGTACAAGGATCGCGAACAGGACCAAGCCGAAGTCCTCGCCGCCGGGGCCAATCACTTCGTGACCAAGTCGGCTTTCGACTCCGGCGAGATGCTCGAGATGATTCGCGGGATCGTGAGGCCCGATGGCTAGGTCAACGGGGGGCGCGGCGACGGCCGGGGGACGGCGATGGCGGTAGCCCCGGACAACGACCGCCGTAAGCGGCGCCTGCTCATCGCCAACGACTCGCCGGCGATGAGCGCCGTGATCGGGGCGATCGTGGCGACCGAGCCCAATCTCTCGGTGGTGGCGACGGCAACCGACGGCAAGGAGGCAGTGCGCCTCGTGCAGCGGCTTCGCCCCGACCTCGTGCTGATGGACATCCACATGCCGGTCATGAGCGGCGTCGAGGCGATCCGGCGCATCGTCGAGAGCGGCAGCCGCACCCGCGTTCTCGTCACCTCGGCCACGATCAACAGAAACCTGCCGCTCATTTTCGACGCCCTCAAGGTCGGCGCCGTCGACTTCGTGCGATCCCCCGCCCTTCC
>JAZFVR010000153.1:0-2607 GCA_036447835.1 Alphaproteobacteria bacterium
GGGCTCGAAGTAGCCGGTGAACAAGCCTTCGCGCTCGCGCCCGGCGCTGGCGCGAAACGGCGTGAACCAGGTTTCGAAGAAGGCGCGCGCCGCCGCATCGTCGCCGTCGGCGATCGCCACCGCCGCCGCGCAAGGCGCGCGCCAGTCGGCCATCGTGCCGGCGCGGCCGCCGGCGCCGACGGCGCGGTCTTCGGGCTGCACGGCAAAGCTCTCGCACGACCGGCTGAGGGCGACGAGCGCTTCGGCGTGGCGGTCTTGCTTCCAGCCCGCGAGCGTATTGAAACCGACCGCCGTGAGGTCGAGCCTCTCGACCTCGGGCGGGCGCGGGCCGCAGGCCGCGGCAAGGATGAGGATGCCGACGACGGCGGCACGCCCGAGGCCGGGCATCAGTTGAGGCTGCGGGTCGCCACCAGCTGCCAGTTGGGATCGCGCGAGCGGGTGTCGCGCTCGAAGGTCCAGATGTCGACGACCTCGGCGGAATCGTGGGGATCGCCCTCGACGATCTCGCCGTCGCCGTCGCGGGTGACGTTGATCTGATGGCTCACGAAACGGATGGTGACGAAGGCGGTCCTGCCGTTCATGCCGGCCTCGATGATCTCGGCGCCGTCGACGGAAACCAGTACCGTCTCGAGGGTGTGGCCGGCATCGGCGCGGTCCTTGATGGACCTGGAAAAGGGATCGTAGGTTTCGTCGGCGAGCAGCGGCCGCAAGGCCGCGGCGTCGCCCGCCGCGTAGGCGCCGACGATGAGCTCGAAAGCCGCGCGCGAGCCGGCGAGGAAATCCTCGCGCGTGAAGCTCGCGTCGGCGAGCTTGATCTGGGTGAAGCCGGCGGCGAGCGCCGAATCGCCGACGTCCGAAAAATCGTCGCCGGGCGCGGCCGCAGCCTCGCCGTCGGGCAGGCGGATGACCTTCTCCTGGCTGTCCTCGGCCTGCTCCTGGCTGTCCTCGGCCTGGCGCCGCGACAGGGCGTTCGTGGGCCGTCGCTCGTGGCCGGTGCGCCGCCCCAGCCGGCTGCGCAGCCGCAGCAAGAAGAATGCTGCGATCATGGCGAAAATTATGATATCGAGGAACTGGAAGCCTTCGTTCATCATCTCGATCCGGCGGCAGGGCCGCTGCGCCGCCGCGGGTTTGGCGCCGCCATGCGAATGCGCCCTGGGATTCATGGACAGAGTAGAGGCAGAGTGGCCCCGGGTCGAGTCTCCGTGTTCGCGTAACGACGCCCGTCTACCGCTCTAAATAAGACGGCGATTGAGGCAGCACAAGCATGGCCTTGGTGATATTCCTCGCACTGATCGGCATGCCGGTGATCGAGATCGCCGTGTTCATCGAGGTCGGCGGCCGAATCGGCCTGTGGTCGACGCTCGGGCTCATCGTGCTCACCGCCGCCGTCGGCACCGCGCTCTTGCACCACCAGGGCCTGGCGACGCTGTCGAGCGCGCGCGCGACGGTCGAGCGGGGCGGCATGCCGGTGCGCGAAGTGCTCGACGGCGTGTGCCTGCTCGTCGCCGGCGCGCTGCTGCTGACGCCGGGGTTCGTCACCGACGCCGCCGGCGCGCTGTTGCTGGTGCCCGGGGTGAGGCGCGCGCTGCAGCGCTGGGCGCTCGATCGCCTGGTGGCCAGCGGTCGCGCGAGCATGGACGGCGGCCGCCGTCCGCCGCACTCGGGCGAGGTGATCGACGGCGAGTACACGGTCGAGCGCGACGACGACGATTCGATTCCGCCGCCGCGCCAGGGCTGGAAGGGCAAGCCGTGATCCTGCTGCGCCATGGCGAATCGGAGTTCAACGTCGTCTACAGGGCCACCCGCATCGACCCGGGCATCCGCGATCCGCGACTCACCGAGACGGGCCGCCGCCAGGCGGCGGACGCCGCGCGCGCGCTCGACGGGCGGCGGTTGCAGCGGTTGGTGACGAGCCCCTATACCCGCGCCCTCGAAACCGCAACGATCGTCGCCGAGGCGCTCGACCTGCCCGTCACGATCGAGCCGCTGGTGCGCGAGCGCCGGGTGTTCGCGTGCGATATCGGCACGCTGCGCAGCCGTCTCGCCGACCGCTGGCCGGCGTTCAGCTTCGATCACCTCGACGAAGAGTGGTGGCCGGGCGTCGAGGAAAGCGAGACGAATTTGCATGCCCGCTGCAGGCGCTTCCGGCAAACCGCCGTCGCCTGGCCCGACCACGTCGATGTCGTCGTCATCACCCACTGGGCGTTCATCCGCGCGCTTACCGGGCTCTCGGTCGCCAACGCCGATGTCATTGCCTACCATCCGCACGAACCCAACGGGGTTGTGTGCCCGGATGGTCCGTGTTAGGAGCCGGGACCATGCCCAGCGACACCGCGCCTCCCGCCACGCCTCATCCCGACGCCGGCCCCGAGCCGCAAGAGAGCGGCGAAAAGCCGTTTCTTTCGATGGTCGCCCAGTACGTCAAGGATCTCTCGTTCGAAAGCCCGCGCGCGCCGACGAGCGTGCTGAACAAGGGCATGGAACCGCACGGCGACGTCTCGATCCGGGTGACGAGCCAGGCCCTCGGCAACGACAACTACGAGGTTCAGATCGAGTTCAACATCGCCGCCACGGACGCCGACGAGGTCGCGTTCCTGGTCGAGCTTG
>JAZFVR010000154.1:0-8875 GCA_036447835.1 Alphaproteobacteria bacterium
GAGCTCGTCGGCGTCGAGGCCGGTGAGCAGCGCGTTGGGGCCGGTGTCCTTGTCGGCGCTCTCGGGCTCCATCGGAATGTGAACGATGAGCTCGTGCCCGGCGCGGCGCGCGGCTTCGGTCTGTGCGACGAGGTCCTCGGCGTAGGGCAGATAAGCGAGCGTCAGCGGCGCGGGTAGCGCGACCGTCCGGCGCGACCGCTCTTGCACGATCCCCACGTCATCGATGACGACGGCGATCATCGGCCGCCCATCGGGCGCCGCGGGAACCGCGACCGCGAAGCGGCGCCAACCGGGCAGCGGCGGCGCGACCGCGGGCGGTGAAAATTCGGTCGCCGGTAGCCAGGACGCATCGGCGGCAGCCGCCGGCGGGGCCGCCGGTGTCGCGTTGTTGCCGTCTTGCGCCGGCCCGTCGCCGTCGCCGAGCCACATGCCGAGCGCGCCGCCCATCGCCACGATCGCGCTCGCGGCGAGCACGATGCCGGCGCCGCGCATCATCGTCGCATCGGCCCGGCCGCGCAGGATCGATCGTATGTCCTTTGCGGGTGGGTGCTTGGGTTCCGTGTCGCTCAATGCTCAGCTCGCGGGTTCGCGCCGCCCGTCGATCGGGCGAGCATAGTGCTCGCCGGCGAGATCGTCGAGGATCGGGCACTCGGGGCGCTCGTCGCCGTGGCACTTGTCGATCAGGTGGTCGAGCGTGCGGCGGATCGAAGCGAGCTCGGCGATCTTGCCGTCGATGCGCTCGCGGTGCCTGAGCGCCAGCGCCTTGACGTCGGCGCTAGCGCGGCTCTTGTCGCGGTAGAGCGCGAGCAGGCCGGCGACGTCCTCGACGCTGAAGCCGAGGCCGCGGGCGCGGCGGATGAACAGCAGGAACTGAACGTCGGTGTCGCCGTAGCTGCGGTAGCCGCCGTTGGTGCGCGGCGCCGCCTCGATGAGGCCGACCGATTCGTAGTAGCGGATGGTCTTGGGCGGCAGGCCCGAGAGCGCCGCCGCCTCGCCGATGTTCATGCGTTGTCTCCGTTTCGCGCCTTGCATCGGTAAAGTGCCGTAGGCGCGGCTTCCGTTAAAGCTTTACCTTGCCGAGCCGCAGCGCATTGCCGATGACCGACACCGAACTCAAGCTCATGGCCGCGCCGGCGATGATTGGACTGAGGAGAAGCCCGAAGACCGGATAAAGCACGCCGGCCGCGACAGGTATGCCCAGCGTGTTGTACGCAAAGGCGAAGAAGAGATTTTGGCGGATGTTGCGCATAGTCGCCCGGCTCAGCCTCCGCGCCCGCGCGATTCCCCGTAAATCACCTTTGACGAGGGTTATGCCTGCGCTTTCCATCGCCACGTCGGTGCCGGTCCCCATGGCGATGCCGACATGTGCCCGGGCGAGAGCCGGCGCGTCGTTGATGCCGTCGCCGGCCATCGCCACGACGCGTCCTTTGCTTTGGAGTTCGCGAACGACCTCGCTCTTTTCGTCAGGAAGCACTTCAGCCTTGACCTCGTCGATGCCAAGACGCCGCGCGACAGCCTCGGCGGTGGTGCGATTGTCACCCGTGAGCATGACGATGTGAACGCCGTTGTCCTGCAACAGTTTCACCGCCTCGGGCGTGGTCTCCTTGATCGGGTCGGCGACAGCGATGAGCCCTGCGGCAGCGCCGTCGACGGCAACGAACATGACCGTATTTCCCTCGGCCCGCAGGTTCTCGGCCTGTGCGGGGAGGTTCCCGAGAGGTATGCCAAGTTCCTCGAACAGCCGCCGATTGCCAAGCGCCACCGCTCGGCCCTCGACCTTGCCGACCACGCCTTTGCCGGTGTGTGAGAGAAAATCGGTTACCTCCGCGAGCGTCAGGTCTCGCTCTTTCGCGCCTCCCAAGATCGCCGCTGCGAGCACGTGTTCACTGCCCCTTTCGAGACTGGCGACGAGGCGCAAGACCTCTGCTTGATCGAAGCCAGGTGCGGCCTCGACTTTATTGAGGCGCGGTCGGCCCTCCGTGAGTGTCCCCGTCTTGTCGACGACCAGGGTGTCGACCTTTTCGAGGATCTCCAAGGCTTCTGCGTTCTTGATGAGCACGCCTGAATGCGCGCCCCGACCCGTGCCGACCATGATCGACATGGGTGTGGCGAGACCGAGCGCACAGGGGCAGGCGATGATCAGCACGGCGACCGCGTTGACCAGCGCGTACGCCAACGCTGGCTCCGGACCGACAACGGCCCAAACGGCGAACGTGACGACGGCGACCAGCACGACGGCCGGAACGAAATATCCCGCGACCACGTCGGCCAGGCGCTGAATTGGCGCCCGGCTGCGCTGCGCCTCGGCGACCATCTGCACGATCCGATAGAGCAGCGTGTCGTGGCCGACGCGCTCGGCCCGCATGATCAGACTGCCGGTGCCGTTGATCGTCGATCCGGTTACCGGGTCCCCGGAAGCCTTTTCGACCGGGATCGATTCGCCGGTCACCATCGATTCGTCGACCGTGCTCATACCCTCCAACACCACGCCGTCGACCGGAATTTTCTCGCCTGGTCGCACCCGCAAACGGTCGCCCGGTTTGACCCGCTCGAGGGGAATATCGTCCTCATCACCGTCGTCGCGGACGATACGAGCAAATTTTGGCGCGAGATTGAGGAGCGAGCGGATGGCGCTGCTCGTCTTGCTGCGGGCGCGAAGTTCGAGGACCTGGCCCAGAAGCACCAGTGTCGTGATAACGGCCGCGGCTTCGAAATAGAGGTTGACGTCGCCCGTCGCTCCCCGAAAGTCGTCGGGAAAGACACCGGGAAAAAGCACGGCGACGGCGCTGAATGCGTAGGCCACCCCAACGCCTATCGCGATCAAGGTGAACATGTTGAGGTGGCGCGTGACGATCGAGTTCCAGCCGCGCACGAAGAACGGCCACCCCGCCCACACCACCACCGGCGTTGCCAGCGCCAGCTGAGCCCAAACGACGATCCACGTCGGGACGATGGCGGCAAGCGATTCGCCGGACAGCGCGTCGGCCATCGCGATCAGCACGAGAGGAACCGTTAAGACGAGGGCGATCCAGAACCGGCGCGCCATGTAAGCGAGCTCGGGGTTGGGCTCTTCTTCCAGCATTATCGTCCGCGGCTCGAGGGCCATGCCGCAGATGGGACACTGTCCGGGTTCATCGCTGACTATTTCCGGGTGCATCGGACAGGTGTACTCGGTCCGCGTCGCCGCCAGGGTCGCCGGCTCCAAGGCCATGCCGCAGTCGGGGCACGGCCCCGGCCCGTGCAGCCGGACCTCGGGATGCATCGGGCAGGTGTAGATCATCGTGGCGTTATCGCCGCGATGTTCGGTCGGGGGCGGTGGCGCATGGGGGTGAGCGTAGGTGCTGCCGTGATGACGGTGGTGGTGCTCATGGTTATGATGCCCGTTAGATCGGCTGTTCATCGTCGCGTTTCCAAATCTTGTTGTTGGACACTCGATTCAGCTTGTCGGTTTAGAGCTTTGTACACCCGTCCATGGGTGCACCCGGGAGGGTTTCTTGGCCGTAAATAATGCTTCCAGTTACTGGAAGGTCAAGGTTTTCTCCGCATCGCCCGCGGCGCGCGGTTGACGGCCCGGCGATGCGCTGGTTTCCTTCACCGCCCGCGCGCGTTATTCTGGCGCCCCGCCGTTCAGATGGGGGTTAAAGAAATGCCATACAGGCGTTTGAAATGCTGGCCTTAATCGACAACTACGACAGCTTCACCTACAACCTCGTCCACTTCCTCGGCGAGCTCGGTGCCGAGGTCACGGTGTGGCGCAACGACGCGATCACCGTTGCCGAGCTGCTCGACCGTTCGCCCGAAGCCGTCGTGATGTCGCCGGGGCCGTGCGACCCGGACCGCGCCGGCATCTGCCTCGAGATGGTCGAAAAAGGCGCCGGGCGCCTGCCGCTGCTC
This sequence comes from Alphaproteobacteria bacterium, assembly GCA_036447835.1. Classification (GTDB taxonomy): domain Bacteria; phylum Pseudomonadota; class Alphaproteobacteria; order JAAXGF01; family JAAXGF01; genus JAZFVR01. The sequence continues at coordinate 3,895 of JAZFVR010000154.1, forward strand.
GGCGTGTGCCTCGGCCACCAGGCGATCGGCCAGGCGTTCGGCGGCCGCGTGGTGCGCGCGCCTTATGTCATGCACGGCAAGCTCAGCGCCGTCCATCATAACGGCAGCGGCGTGTTCGCTGGCCTTCCCAACCCGTTCGAGGCGACGCGCTATCACTCGCTGGTGGTCGAGCGCGACAGCGTGCCCGAGTGCCTCGAGGTGACCGCCGAGACCGAGGACGGCGTCGTCATGGGCCTCGCCCACCGAGAGCTTCCCGTTCACGGCGTCCAGTTCCATCCCGAGAGTATCGCTTCCGAGCACGGCCACGCGCTGCTGCGCAACTTTCTCGACATCGCCGTCGGCGATTCGGCGGGCCGACGCAAGGCGACCGGGGGCGCAGCATGAGCGGCCAAAGCTACGACCTCAAGCAGCTCATCGGCGTCGTCGCGCGCGGCGAGAGCCTGAGCGTCGAGCAATCGCGCGCGGCGTTCGACATCATCATGTCGGGCGACGCCACGCCGGCGCAGATCGGCGGCTTCCTCATGGCGCTCAGGGTGCGCGGCGAGACCGTCGACGAGATCACCGGCGGGGTCATGACCCTGCGCGCCAAGTCGACCAAGATCGAGGCCCCGAAGGGCGCCATCGACGTGGTCGGCACCGGCGGCGACGCCCACGGCACCTACAACATCTCGACCGCGACGGCGTTCGTCGTCGCCGGCGCCGGCGTGATCGTGGCCAAGCACGGTGGTCGGGCGGCGTCGTCGAAGTCGGGCGCCGGCGACGTGCTCACGGCGCTCGGCGTCAACCTCGACGCCGACATGGCGCTGGTGCAGCAGGCGCTGTCGGACATCGGCATCTGCTTCATGTTCGCGCCGCGCCACCACGGCGCCATGCGCAACGTGGCCGGGCCGCGGGTCGAGCTCGGCACACGCACGATCTTCAACCTGCTCGGGCCGTTGTCGAACCCGGCGGGGGTCAAGCGCCTCCACATCGGCGTGTTCGACCGCGGCTGGATCGAGCCCATCGCCGAGGTGCTCGGCAAGCTCGGCGCCGAGCGCGCCTGGGTCGTGCACGGCGCCGACGGCATGGACGAGCTCACCACCACCGGCCCCTCCTACGTCGCCGAGCTCGACAAAGGCAAGATCAAGACCTTCGAGGTCTCGCCCGGCGACGCCGGCCTGGCCGAGTCCAAGCTCGACGACCTCAAGGGCGGCGATCCCGAGACCAACGCCGCCGCCATGCGCGCCGTCTTCGCGGGCGAGGCCGGGGCGTACCGCGACATCGTGCTCTACAACGCCGCCGCCGCGCTGATCGTGGCGGGCCGCGTCGACGACCTCAAGGCGGGCGTCGAACGCGCCGCCGAAGCGATCGACAGCGGCGCCGCGCAAGGAAAGCTCGACGCTCTCGTGGGCATCAGCAACTCAGGCGGCAGCGCATGAGCGACACGCTCGCGCGCATCTCGGCCGACAAGCGCGCGCTCATCGCCCGGCGAAAGCGCGAGCGCCCGCTCGCTGCGCTCGAGGCGGATGCGCGCGCCGCCGGCCCGCCGCGCGGTTTCGCCGCGGCGCTCGGCCGCGCTGGCGCGGAAGGCGGGCTGGCGCTGATCGCCGAGATCAAGAAGGCCTCGCCGAGCCGCGGCCTGATCCGCCACGACTTCGACCCGCCCGAGCTCGCGCGCGCGTACCGGGCCGGCGGCGCCGTATGCCTTTCGGTGCTCACCGACACGCCGTACTTCCAGGGCGACGACGACGACCTGCGCGCGGCGCGCGCCGCGGTCGATCTGCCGTGCCTGCGCAAGGACTTCATCCTCGATCCCTACCAGGTGGTCGAGTCACGGGCGCTCGGCACCGACTGCGTCCTGCTCATCATGGCGGCGCTCGACGACGGCGCGGCGGCGGAGATCGAGGCGACGGCACGCGAGCACGGCATGGACGTGCTCGTCGAGGTGCACGACGAGGCCGAGCTCGAGCGTGCGGCGCGGCTCGAGAGCCGGCTTATCGGCGTCAACAACCGCAACCTCAAGACCCTCGACGTCGACCTGGCGACGACCGAGCGCCTGGCGCCGCTCGCTCCTGTGGGCACCGAGCTCGTCTGCGAGAGCGGCCTCGACTGCCACGACGATCTCCTGCGCATGACGCGCGCCGGCGTGCGGCGCTTCCTGGTCGGCGAGGCGCTGATGCGCGAGGCCGACGTCGCCGCGGCGACGGCGGCGCTGCTCGGCCGCGGCGCCGGCACGCGGGCGAGCGCATGACGCGCGGCAAGAGCGCCGTGGGCGATTTCACCCACTTCGACGCCGACGGCAAGGCGGCGATGGTCGACGTCTCGGAGAAGGACGTGACCGAGCGCACCGCGACCGCCAAGGGCAGCGTCTACACGACGCCCGAGACCCTGCGCCTGATCGAGAGCGGCGGCGTCAAGAAGGGCGACGTGCTCGGCGTCGCGCGGCTCGCCGGCATCATGGCGGCGAAACGCACCGCCGACCTCGTGCCGCTCTGCCATCCGCTGGCGCTCGCCTCGGTCAGCATCGACCTCGCCTGCGATGCGGCGCGCAACGCGGTCGACATCACCGCGACGTGCAAGCTCAAGGGACGCACCGGCGTCGAGATGGAGGCGCTCACCGCGGTGGCGGTGGCGGCGCTCACGGTCTACGACATGTGCAAGGCGGTCGACCGCGCCATGACCATCGGCGATATCCGCCTCACCCACAAGGCCGGCGGCAAGTCGGGCAGCTTCCGGCGCGAGGACTGACGTCCGATGCTGGTTTCCGTCGCCGATGCGCGCGCCCGCGTCACCAGAGCGTTCGAGCCGCTGCCGCCCGAGCAGGTAAGCGTCGCCGACGCGGTCGGGCGCGTGCTCGCCGAGGACGTGCGCGCCCGCGTCACCCAGCCGCCGGCGGCGGTCTCGGCGATGGACGGTTACGCGGTGCGCGCCGCCGACGTCGCCGACGCGCCGATTACCTTGCGCGTCGTCGGCACCGCCCCGGCGGGGGGCGCCTACGAAGGCACGATCGGCGAGGGCGAGGCGGTGCGCATCTTCACCGGCGGCCCGGTGCCCGACGGCGCCGACGCGATCGTCATCCAGGAGCATACGGAAGCGGAGGGAGACCGGGTCAGCGTCCTGGTCCCGGCGCCCGAGGGCACCTATATCCGGCCCGCAGGCCTCGACTTCAGCGCCGGCGTCGTCGGCCTAGCCGCGGGACGGCGGCTGAGCGCGCGCGACGTCGGCCTCGCCGCGGCGATGGACGTGCCCTGGCTCGCGGTGCGCCGCAAGCCGCGCGTCGCGCTGCTCGCCACCGGCGACGAGATCGTGCGTCCGGGCGACCCGGTCGGGCCCTATCAGATCGTCAGTTCGAACACCATCGCGCTGGCGGCGCTGGTCAGCGAGGCGGGCGGCGAGCCGGTCGATCTCGGCATCGCCCGCGACAACGAGGAATCGTTACGGCGCATGGTCGCCGGCGCGGCCGGCGCCGACGTGCTCGTGACCAGCGGGGGCGCCTCGGTCGGCGACCACGACCTGGTGCAAAGCGTGCTCGGCCGCGACGGGCTCGAGCTCGATTTCTGGCGCATCGCCATGCGCCCGGGAAAGCCGCTCATGTTCGGCCGCATCCGTGGCACGCCGCTGATCGGGGTGCCCGGCAACCCGGTCTCGGCGCTGGTGTGCGGGCTGTTGTTCCTCAGGCCCGCCATCGACGTCATGCTCGGCGTGACCGAGGACGAGAAGCCGCCCGAGACGGCGGCGCTCGGCTGCGATCTGGGCGCCAACGACGAACGTCAGGACTACCTGCGCTCGCGCCTCGGCCGCGACGCGAACGGCGAGCTCGTCGCCACCCCCTTCGACAGGCAGGACAGCTCGATGCTGTCGACGCTCGTCGTCTCCGATTGCCTCGTGGTGCGCCCGCCCCACGCGCCGCCGGCGCGGGCGGGCGAACGCGTCGAGATCATCCGCCTGTGAAGCGCCCGCCTGGGCCACGCCACGAACCGATCCCGAACAACGAAAATTATTCTTGACGTGGCTCGTGAACGCAACTAGAACATGTGCTCGGGTTTCGCTTTTGTTCTAGATATTGGGGACATCGCATGTTGACCCGCAAGCAACATGAACTTCTGATGTACGTCAACCAGCGCCTGAAAGCCGATGGCGTCTCGCCTTCGTTCGACGAGATGAAGGATGCGCTCAACCTGCGCTCCAAGTCGGGCATCCACCGCCTCGTCACGGCGCTTGAGGAACGCGGCTTCATCCGCCGCCTGCCCCACCGCGCCCGGGCGCTCGAGGTGCTCAAGCTTCCCGATTCGGCGGCCGCGCCCGGCGGCTTCGAGCCGAACGTCATCCGCGGTCCGTTCGAGAACGTGCTCACCGGACCCTCGGTCGCCGAGGAGGCGGCGAGCGTCAACCTGCCGCTCTACGGCCGCATCGCCGCCGGCACCCCGATCGAGGCGCTGCGCGACCATTCGGACACCATAGACGTGCCTGCGAGCATCCTCGGCCGCGGCGAGCACTACGCGCTCGCGGTGGCCGGCGATTCGATGGTCGACGCCGGCATCTACGACGGCGACACGGCTCTCATCGAGCGCTGCGATACCGCCGACAGCGGCACCATCGTCGTCGCCCTCATCGACGATTACGAGGTGACGCTCAAGCGCCTGCGCCAGAAAGGCGCTTCGATCGCGCTCGAGCCGGCGAACACGAGCTTCGAGACGCGCATCTTCCCGCCGCACCGGGTCAAGGTTCAGGGGCGCCTCGTCGGCCTGATGCGCAAGTACTGAGGCCAGCCTTCAGCAGCGCGCGCCGCGCTGGCGCGACCACGGCCGGTCGCCGCGGTGTGCGGCCACGGTTTCGATCCGCACGCCGCTTTCCTCGAGATAGAGCGCATGCGTTCCGGCGCACGCGAGATCGACGCGGTCGATCGCGACCCGCGCCGAGGCGCAGTAGCGGCGCATCGGCACCGCGCTCACCACCGCGTCGGCGACGCGGCAATCCTCGGCCAGCGCGCGTCCGTCGCGCA
>JAZFVR010000155.1:0-5320 GCA_036447835.1 Alphaproteobacteria bacterium
CCGAGAGCTGCGCGAGCACCCCGGCGCCGTGCACGGTGGCGCAAGCGAGCCGGGCGGCGAGGTCGGCCGGCAGGCCGGCGTCGACACCGGCGCGGGCGAGGCACTCGATGAGCAGGAAGACGTAGGCCGGGCCGCTGCCCGAGACCGCGGTCACCGCATCCATCAGCGCCTCGTCGTCGACCCACACCGCCTCGCCGACGGCGGCGAGCAGGGCCTGGCACGCGGCGCGCTGGTCGCCATCCACGTTCGCATTCGCGCACAACACGGCGATGCCGTGCCCGACCGCCGCCGGGGTATTGGGCATGGCGCGCACGATCGCCGCCGGCGCGCCGAGACGGCGCTCGAAATAGCCGATCGTCTTGCCCGCGGCGATCGACAGGAACACGGTTTCGGGCGCGACGAAGCGGCGGTAGGCGGGCGCCACGTCGTCCATCGCCTGCGGCTTGACCGCGAACACCACGACCCGGGGGGCGAGCGCGGTATCGACCGCGTCGGCACCGGCGAGCACGGTGACGCCGTGACGCGCATGCGCGGCCTCGGCGAGCGGCGCCGCCGGCTCGACCACCGTGATCGCGGCCGGCGCAACCCCGCGGGCGATCCAGCCCTCGAGCAGCGCGCCCCCCATCTTGCCGCAGCCGACGAGGAGGAGCGGGCCGGAGACCGCGCTCACGCCTCGCCCACGGTGTCGAGGATCGCCGCGGCCAGGGCGTCGGCGGGCGCGTGTCCGCCCCAGATCACGTACTGGAACGCCGGGTAGTAGCGTTCGCATTCGCTGAGCGCGGCGTCGACCAGGTCCATCATCTGCTCGAGGCCGACGCCGGGGCCGCCGCGCAGCGGCAGCGTCTGGCGGAAGGTGACGAGCCCCTGCTCGGTCCACAGGTCGAAATGGCCGATCCACATGCGTTCGTTGATCGCCGCCAGCAGCTCGAACAGGGCGCCGCGCCGCGCCGCGGGCACCTTGATGTCGAAGGCGCAGGAGAAGTGCAGCGTCTCGCGTTCGGGGAACCACGCGAACCACAGGCGGTAGACGCAGCCCTCGGCCGCGACCTCGGCGGCGATCTCGTCGTCGCCGGGGCGGTCGAACAACCAGCCGTTGGCGGTGACGACCTGCTCGACCACATCGAGCGGATCGGCGGCGGGAGATGCGACGGGGAAGGCCGCGTGAGCCATGCGCTGACACTCCGTGACGGCGCCGCGGGCGGGCGCCCGGAAAGGGAGGCACGAGGGCAAGATATTGTAGTTCGCTGCGCCCCGGCCCCCTACTGAGAGTAGGTTGCCAGAGAGTACCTCCCGGCGCAACAGTTCCGTGATGGGGGAAAGGCGATGCGGCGTCAGGCGCCGCGCGAAGCCTTCTTCGGCGCCTTGCGGGCCTTCTCCTTCTTGCCCTGCGGCTTGGCCGCGCCGGCGGCGGCCTTCTCGAGCGCGGCGATGCGCCTGGCGAGGCGTTCGTTCTCGGCCCGCGCCTCGGCCGCCATCGCCCGCACCGCCTCGAACTCGTCGCGGTTGACGAGCTCCATGCCGTCGAGCACGCGCTCGAACTGCTGGCGCAGGCGCGCCTCGACCTCTTCGCGCACGCCGGCGAGGACGCCGACGGTGCTCGCCGCCACCTTGGCGAGATCGTCGATCAGGCGATTTTCGGTTTGCATGGCCATGTTTCCCTGTCGCTTCGCCGCATATTATGGAGCCCGCGCGAGGGCGCGGCAACCACGGCGCCTTGCGGCGCACCCAGCCAGTACATATAAGAAGACCGCAAGCGGCGCACACGGCGCCGGAGGGAATGCGAGGACGCGATGATCGTGGTCACCGGCGGCGCCGGCTTCATCGGCTCGAACCTCGTCGCGGCGCTCGACGGGCGCGGCGAACACGAGATCGTCGTCTGCGACCACCTCGGCGGCGGCGACAAGTGGCGCAACGTCGCCAAGCACGAGATCGCCGAGGTGGTGGCGCCCGGCCGTCTCCTCGACTTCCTCGACGCCCACGCCGGAGAGCTCGACACGATATTCCACATGGGCGCGGTGTCGTCGACCACCGAGACCGACGCCGACGCCATGATCGCCGCCAACTTCATCTTCAGCCTCGATCTTTGGCGGCGCTGCACCGAACGCGGCATCCGCCTGATCTACGCCTCATCCGCCGCCACCTACGGCGACGGCGCGCAGGGCTTCGACGACGACGCGACGCCGACGGCGCTCGCGCAGCTGCGCCCGCTCAACCTCTACGGCTGGTCGAAGCACCTGTTCGACCGCCGGGTGGCGCGCTTCGTCGCCGAGCGCGCGCCGACGCCGCCGCAGTGGGCCGGGCTCAAGTTCTTCAATGTCTACGGTCCCAACGAGTACCACAAGGGGCCGATGCGCAGCGTCGTCGTCCAGGCGTGGGAGCGCGCGACGCGCGGCGAGCCGGTGAGGCTGTTCCGCTCGCATCACCCCGACTACGAGGACGGCGGTCAATTGCGCGACTTCGTGTCGGTGAACGACTGCGTCGCGGTGATGCTGTGGCTCCACGACAACCCCGGGGCAAGCGGGCTGTTCAATATGGGGACCGGCGCGGCGCGCAGCTTCGCCGACCTGGCGCGCGCGGTGTTCGCCGCCCTCGACAAGGCAACCGACGTCGTCTACGTCGACACGCCGCGAGAGATTCGCGACAAGTACCAGTACTTCACCCAGGCCGAGATGGCGAAGCTGCGGGCCGCCGGCTACGACCGGCCGTTCCTCACCCTCGAGGACGGCGTCGCCGACTACGTTCGCAACCACCTGAGCCGGCCGGACCCCTATCGATGACCTTCGCGATTCCGTTCCCGGCGATCGACCCGGTGCTCTTCGCCGTCGGTCCCTTCGCGATCCGCTGGTACTCGCTGGCCTACATCGCCGGCATCGTGCTCGGCTGGCGCTGCGCGCGTCGGCTGGCGGCGCGGACGGGCGGCGCGGCGGACGCGCAGGCGATCGACGACTTCGTCGTCTGGGCGACGCTCGGCATCATCCTCGGCGGCCGCCTCGGCTACGTGCTCTTCTACAAGGCGGGCTATTACCTCGCCAACCCGGTCGAGATCCTGTTCGTGTGGCAGGGCGGCATGTCGTACCACGGCGGCATGCTCGGCGTCGCCCTGGCGCTGGTGCTGTTCGCGCGCAGGCGCGGCATCGGTTTGCTCGCGTTCTCCGATCTCGTCGCCTGTGTCGCGCCGATCGGACTGTTCCTCGGGCGCATCGCCAACTTCATCAACGGCGAGCTGTGGGGGCGGGCGAGCGACGCGCCATGGGCCGTGGTCTTTCCGCACGCCGGCCCCGATCCGCGCCACCCGAGCCAGCTCTACGAGGCGGCGCTCGAGGGCGCGCTGCTGTTCGCGGTGTTGCTGGCGCTGTGGCGCGTCGCGCGCTTTCGCGAGCGTCCCGGCTTCCTCACCGGCGCCTTCCTCGCCGGTTACGGCGCCGCCCGCTTCGTCGTCGAGTTCTTCCGCGAGCCCGACGCTCACCTCGGCTTCCTCTTCGCCGGCGCCACCATGGGCCAGCTCCTGTCGCTGCCGATGATCGTCGCCGGGCTGTGGCTGATGGCGCGTTCGCCGGGCGCGGCGAAGACGGCGCCGCCGAAGCATCGCAAGGCGGGCCCGTGAGCGCGCTCGCCCGCGAGCTGCGCGCGCGCATCGCGCTCGGCGGCCCGCTCACCGTCGCCGAGTACATGGCCGCAGCGCTCGGCCACCCGCGCCACGGCTACTACACGCACGGCGATCCGTTCGGGCGCGAGGGCGATTTCATCACCGCGCCCGAGGTGAGCCAGATGTTCGGCGAGCTGATCGGCCTGTGGTGCGCCGCGTGCTGGGAGCAGATGGGCCGGCCCGCGCAGGCGCTGCTGGTCGAGGTCGGCCCCGGGCGCGGCACGCTGATGGCCGACGCGCTACGCGCCGCCGCCACCGTGCCGGCGTTCCGCGAGGCGCTCGACGTGCATCTGGTCGAGACCAGCCCGGGCCTGCGCGAGACGCAGCGCAAGACGCTCACGGGCGTCGACGTCACATGGCACGACGCGCCGCAATCGCTGCCCGCGGGGCCGCTGCTGCTGATCGCCAACGAGCTGTTCGACGCGCTGCCGATCCACCAGTTCGAGCGCCGCGTCGGCGCGTGGCGCGAACGCCTCGTCGACGTCGACCCGTCGTCGGGCGGCTTCCGCTTCGTCGTCGCCGCGGGGCCGACGCCGTCGCTGGCGCTCGTCCCCGACGACGACGCGCCGCCCGGCAGCGTCGCCGAGGTGTCGCCCGCGGCGATCGGCCTCGCCCACGAGATCGGCCGGCGCGTGGCTGTGGACGGCGGCGCGGCGCTGGTGATCGACTACGCGAGCCCGCGCGGGGCGCTCGGCGACACGCTCCAGGCGGTGCGCCGCCACGGCCGCCACGAGGTGCTCGACGAGCCGGGAAGCGCCGACCTCTCCGCCCGCGTCGACTTCGCCATGATCGCGCGCAGCGCGGCGGAGGCCGGGGCACGCACGTTCGGGCCGGTGAACCAGGGCGATTTCCTGTGCGCGCTCGGCGTCGAGGCGCGCGCCGCGGCGCTGGCGCGCGACGCAACCGAGGCACAGCGCACCGACATCGAAGCGGCGCTCCGCCGGCTCATCGATCCGGGCAAGATGGGAACGCTGTTCAAGGCGCTGGCGATCACCCGCGCGGACGCGCCGCCGCCGGCGGGTTTCGAGGGCACGGTGGCGTGAGCCGGCGATGATCCTCCACGCCGAGCCGTTATCCGACGCGGGCGTGCGCCACGGCTTCTTCACCCGCGAAGGCGGCGTCAGCGGGGGGGTGTTCGCCTCGCTCAACTGCGGCCTCGGCTCGGCCGACGACCCGGTGCGGATCGGCGAGAACCGTGCGCGCGCCATGGCGAGGCTCGATCTCGACGGCGCGGCCTTGGTCACCGCCTACCAGTGCCACAGCGCCGACTGCGTCACCGTAACCGCGCCGTGGGGCCGGGGTGCGGCGCCCAGGGCCGATGCGCTTGCGACTAGCCGGCCGGGGGTGGCGCTCGGCATCCTCACCGCCGATTGCGCGCCGGTACTGTTCGCCGACGCGCACGCCGGCGTGATCGGCGCCGCGCACGCCGGCTGGCGCGGGGCGCTCGGCGGCGTGCTCGAGGCCGCGGTCACGGCGATGGCGACGCTCGGCGCCGCGCGCGAACGCACGGTCGCCGCGGTGGGCCCGTGCATCGGCCCCGGGTCCTACGAGGTCGGGCCCGAGTTCTTCGGCGCCTTCCGCAAAGCCGACGAAGCCAATACCGCGCTGTTCGCGCCGTCGGAGCGCGACGGCCACTACATGTTCGACCTGCCGGGATACGTCGCGCGCCGCCTC
>JAZFVR010000156.1:0-12179 GCA_036447835.1 Alphaproteobacteria bacterium
TCCTGGTCGCAGACGGCGACGCCGCCGGGCGCCAGCAGCGCCGGGGCGCAGCCTGCGAGAAAGGCGGCGAGCGCCGCGTCGGTCGCGGGATCGCCCGAGCCGACGTCGAAGTGCGCCAGCGCGGCGGGCGCGCCGATGCGCGCGGCCGCGCCGGGCACGGCGTCGCGGAAGTCGCCGACGATCATGTGGTCGGCGTCGGGAACGCAGTCGGGGTGCGCCGCGACACGGCGGTCGAAGACGAAGATCTCGCGCCCGGGCAATATCTCGCGCAGGTAGTCGTAGGTGCGGCCGTTGCCGAGGCCGAACTCGAGCACCGGCCCGGGAACCGCGGCGACCAGCCGGGCGGCGTGCGCGAGGCAGTCGCGCTGGGCCGAGAGGCGGCGGATGAAGCTGTCGAGGCGGCTCATGCGCGCACCGGCAGCCGTCTCAGTCGGCTTCGAGCTTGCTCACCGCCTCCTGCAGCTGGCGCGTGGTGACGTCGAGCCGGCGCGCGAGCTCGCGCATGATCTCGACCGACATCTGCGGGAACTGGCAGACGAGCTGGAAGAACAGCTCCTTGTCGATGCGCATGGTCGTCAGCTTGGTCTTCGCCGTCACCGTCGCGGTGCGCGGCACGTCGCAGAGGATGGCGATCTCGCCGACGAAGTCGTTCTTGCCGACGGTGGCGACGATCATCGGCCCGCGCGGCGTTTCGACGACGACATCGGCGGTGCCGTCGATGATGATGTAGGCCGAATCGCCGGGCTCGCCCTGGCGGCACAGGTGTTCGCCGGAATTGAAGGTGAGCCTCTGGCTGGTGAAGGCGAGGAGCTTGAGCTTGCTCGGCTCGATCTTGGCAAACAGCGGGATTTTCCGCAGCCGCTCGACGTCTTCCTGCAAGCTCATCGGTCTGTCTCCTTGCGCGGGCTCACTCCGCCGCGACGAGTTCCTTGAAATGGGTGTCGGGCTGGTCGAGCTCGTCGAACCGGCCCTGTTCGATCATACGGCCACTCTGCATCACCAGCACGCGGTCGAAGCGACTGGCGAGGCTGGGGCGGTGAAGGGCCCAGATCAGGCCGCGTCCTTCGAATTCCTCGAGCAGATTGTCCGCGATCTTGTTCTGGGTGGCGCCGTCGAGCACCGCCGTGGCCTCCGAGATGATCAGCATGTCGGGGCGCTTGAGCACCGCGCGCGTGATGGCGAGCTTCTGCCGTTGCGCCGCCGACAGGCGCCCGCCGCCGATGCCCACCTGATAGTCGAAGCCGACCTCGGTCACCGTGTCGCGCAGATCGAGCGCATCGATGACCTCCGAGATCAACGCGCCGATGCGCGCCGCGGCTTGCGCCTGGCCGTAGACGAGCTTGCCGAACAGGATGTTGTCCTGGAGCGTCGAGGCGGCGTTGTAACGCTCGACGTCGAAGAACTCGACCGCCGCCGCGAGCGTCTCGGGCAGATCGCGGGCGAACGCCGCGCGCGCCTCGAGGATGCGCGTCTGCATGGCGTCGTCGATGAGCTCCAGCGCATGGCGCGCCAGGATCAGCTTGAACGGCAACGACAGCAGCATGCGGCGCTCCTCTTCGCGCAGCATGCCGAGCCGGTCGCGGTCGACGCGACCGGTGAGCTCCTTGAACTCGGGCAGGTCATCGGCGCTGATGAAGCTGAACTGCTCGAAGAACTCGTGATCGGGCGGCAGGTCGGAGAACAGCTCGACCATCGTGCTCGCCACCTCGAGTCCCATGGCCAGGAGATCGTCGATCAATCCGCAACGCTCGAGCACCGAGAGCACGTATCCGTTCTCGGCCAGCCGCTCGATGTCGAAGGCGTCGCCGACCGGCGTTCCGAACAGCAGGTTCTCGGCGAGCGTCGCGTTGGCGTTGTAGTGCGCCTTGTCGAAGGGCTCGACGAGCTCGGCGAGGGCGGGGTCGGCGAGGCGGTCGCGCAGGGCCCGGCGCGCCTCCAGCACGCGCTCGGCGGCCTCGGGACGCTGGCTCGGGTCGAGCGTTCCGCGCAGGCCGAGCTCGTAGACGTCGTCGGTCATTTCGGCGACCCCCAGCGCGTGAATCATCGCCGCCGTGAACTCCTCGTGCGATCCGGCGCCGACGGTAACGTAATCGATCCAGTCGGCCGAGATGCTGTCGGTCGTATTGCCCGACGCGGCGGCCTCGGCCCGCTCGCGATGTCGCAGCGCCGCCGTTGCCGGATCGTGCTGGAGCTCGCGCAGCGGGCGGTGCTTGAGACCGTAGAGCAGGTTGTCGCCAAGGCTCGCCGAAAACAGATGCGCGTTGGCGCCGACGAAGGCGATGCGACGGCCGGTGATCGCCTCGGGCAGCCTCTGCAGGTCGTCGCCGCCGATGGTGATGCGCCCGCCGGTGGGATCGAGCAGACGCGCGAGCAGCAGGACGAGCTCCTCCTTGCCGCTGCCGCCGGCGCCGACGATGGCGACACGCTCGCTGACGCCGACGCTGAACGAGACGGCGTCGACGACCTTGACGTCGTCCTCGCTGAGCGTGAGGTTGCTCGCCGCGAGCGCGCCGGTGAGCGGCGCCGGCGCCTCGATGTCGGCCTCGAGCAGCGCCTGGTCCTTGAGGCCGGCGGGCTCGAACTGCGACACCACCTGCTCGTACTTGATGCGCGCGTCTTCCTTCATCTGGTAGTAGCTCAGCAACTCCTTCCACGGCGCGCGGATGTCCTTGTATGCGGCGAGCACCGCGACCAGCGCGCCGATCGAGAGGTCGCCCTTGATGACCAGGTAGCCGCCGATCGAGTAGAAGAAGAACGGCGTCAGCTGGTTCATGAAGTTGTTGAGAAACTTGACGAAAAATTTCTTTTGGTAGATCTGGTAGCGAATCTCGAAGATGCGCCCCAGGCGGTTGGCGAAGCCCGCCAGCTCGTACCTCGACGTATCGTGGGCGTGGATTTCCTGCGCGCCCGAGACGCTCTCGCCGATACGCTCGGAGAGCTTGCGCACCTCCTTCACGCGCGCCTTGCCGAGCAGGTTCACCTGGCGCTGCAGCTTGGGGATGATGTACCCCTGCAGCGGGTAGAACGCGATCGCGGCGAGCCCCATCACCGGGTCCTGCTTGAAGATGAAGAAAAGCGCGGTGAGCAGGAAGCCGCCCTGATACATCGGCAGCGCGAAGGCGTCGCCGATGAAGCCGCCGAGCGGCTCGACCTCGGCGGTGATCATGGGGATCAGCTCGCCTTGCGAGACCTTGCGGAAATGCGGTAGCGGAAAGCGCAGGATGCGGCTGTAGAGCCGATAGCGCAGGCGGCGCAGCATGCGCTCGCCCAACAGGCCCTTGTACACGCTGATGACGTATTTGAAGCCGCCGTTGACGAGAACGAGAACGAAAAACAAACCGCAAAGCGTGAACAGCAGGTTGAGTTGATCGAGGTAAACGACCTCGATCCCCAAAATCTCGAGCGGCTTGGGAAAGTCAGTTTCCTCGCCCTGCAATGCACCGTTTATAATGTTCTTGGGAATGGTAAGAGACATGAAATAAAACGGCAGAGACGACATCGTTAACAACAACATTAATAGCTGCTGTTTTTTGCTATAACGGAGTATAAATTTAAATATACTGTGTTCCATGCCCGGCGTCTGCTTGTGTGCCCACCGCTTTTCCCCGCCGTACGGCGGGAAACTTTCGGCGAAACATTAGCCCAGCTTGACGCGAGCGTAAATCACTTCCCCCCTCGGCACTTCCCCCCGGCGCTCTCCCGGTGCATACGGCTGCGGAATCGTGGCAGTAAATTCGATGTTTCCGTATGCCCATCACTTGTGCCATAGTCGGCGTAAAGTAATTGGTAGTAAGAACGTGTAAAGGTTTCGAGAAGACGCGCGCCGGCGGTTTGATTAGTGGATTCCAACCGTTCGCGCGCACTTTCTCGCCATAACAAGAGTGGGGGCACGCTTCAGCCACCGTATGTTTGAAGAGTCAGCGTGACGTGCCGCACATCGCGTGTGGGCGATGCGGGCGGCACGTGCCGTGATCGGCCGGCGCCAGGCGACGGCGGCATCGCGGATCGGGCGCGCGCGGGCGGCCGGGCGGCATATTGAGGGGAGGCGCGTAAGAATGAAACCGATTTCGGACGGCTGGCGGATCCTGATCTACAGCCACGACACCTTCGGCCTCGGCCACCTGCGCCGTTGCCGGGCCATCGCCCATGCCCTGGTCGAGGCGAACAAGCACCTGTCGGTGTTGATTCTCTCGGGCTCGCCGATCATCGGCAGCTTCGACTTCCGCGCCCGCGTCGATTTCGTTCGCATTCCCGGCGTCATCAAGCTGCGCAAGGGCGAGTACACGTCGCTCAATCTGCACATCGACATCGAGCAGACGCTGGCCATGCGCGCCTCGATCATCCAGCACACCGCGAGCATATTCTCGCCTCACATCTTCATCGTCGACAAGGAACCCTTGGGCCTGCGCGGCGAGGTGCGGGACACGCTGGTCATGCTCAAGGAGCACGGCACGCAGCTCGTTCTCGGCTTGCGCGACGTGCTCGACGACCCCGGCCTGCTGCGCCCCGAATGGCGGCGCAAGAACGTGCTGCCGGCGCTGCTCGACCTCTACGACGACATCTGGATCTACGGTCTGCCGCAGATCTTCGATCCGCTCGCCGATCTCGCGTTACCGCCGGCGGTCCTTGAGAAATCGATCTTTACCGGCTACCTGCCGCGGCACGTGCCGGCGCATGCGCCGTCGTCGATCGCCACGGCGGACCTCGAAGAGCCCTACCTTCTCGTCACCGCCGGCGGCGGCGGTGACGGCGACGGGCTGATGGACTGGGTGCTGCGCGCTTATGAATGCGACAGCCCGCCGCCGTTGAACGCGCTGCTGGTGTTCGGCCCCTTCATGAAGCCCGAGCTCCAGGCGCGGTTCCTGACCCGGGTGAACCGGCTCGAGCGGGTCAAGGCCGTCGTCTTCGACACCTACATCGAGGGCCTGATGGAGCGTGCCGCGGGCATCGTCGCCATGGGCGGCTACAACACCTTCTGCGAGATCCTCTCGCTCGATAAGCGCGCGCTGATCGTGCCGCGCCGGGCGCCCAGGCTCGAGCAGTACGTGCGTGCCTCGCGCGCCCGCGACCTTGGGCTCATCTCGATGCTGATCGACGATGGCCAGCGCGACGCGCGGGTCATGGCCACGGCGCTCGCGCGGCTGCCGCAGCAGCCGCCGCCGTCGCAGGTGGTGATCCCGGGACTGCTCGACGGCTTCGTCAACTTCAACCGGCTCATCGCCGCGCGGCTCGACGAGCATTACCGCCCCGCCAGACTCGCACGCGTCGGCCAATCGGGGTAAAATCCGGGCTGTGCGCGCCACAGTCGCCTTCGTCCTCAAGGGTTACCCGCGGCTTTCCGAGACCTTCATCGCCCAGGAGATCGCCGCCCTGGAAGAGCGGGGTCTCGACATCGCCATCGTCTCTTTGCGGCGCCCGACCGATCCCCACGTCCATCCCGTCCATGCCGACGTCAGGGCGCCGGTCACCTATCTCCCCGAGTACCTGCGCGACGAACCGCTCAGGGTGTGGCGCGCGTATCGGGCGGCGCGGCGGCTCGCCGGTTACGCCACGGCGCGGCGACAGTGGCTGCGCGATCTCGCCCGCGATCCCGGCGCCAACCGCGTCCGCCGCTTCGGCCAGGCGCTGGTGCTGGCGCACGAGGTGGCGCCCCGGGTCGGGCACCTGCACGCCCATTTCCTGCACACCCCGGCGTCGGTGGCGCGCTACGCCAGCCTGCTCACCGGGATCGCGTGGAGCTGCTCGGCGCACGCCAAGGACATCTGGACCTCGCCCGAATGGGAGAAGACCGAGAAGCTCGCCGACTGCGCCTGGCTCGTCACCTGCACCGCGGCCAACCGCGACCACCTCGCGCGACTGGCGCCGCCGGGCCGCGTCGACCTCGTCTATCACGGTCTCGACGGCGCCCGCTTTCCCGCGGGCGAGGCGACGCGGCCGGCGCGCGACGGCGGCGACGCCGACGATCCCGCGGTCATCCTCTCGGTGGGACGCGCCGTGCCCAAGAAGGGCTACGACGACCTGCTCGCGGCGCTCGCCATGCTGCCGCGCGATCTCCACTGGCGCGTTGTTCACATCGGCGCCGGGCCGTTGCTACCCGCGCTCGAGCGCCAGGCGCGCGACGCCGGGCTCGATGGCCGCATCGTGTGGCTCGGCGCCCAGCCCCAGGACGTGGTGATCGCGCACTACCGCAGCGCCGACCTGTTCGTGCTCGCCAGCCGCATCGCCGACGACGGCGACCGCGACGGCCTGCCCAATGTGCTCTTGGAGGCGCTCTCGCAGCGGCTTGCGGTGCTCACGACCCGGGTCTCGGCGATCCCCGAGCTGATCGACGACGGCGTCAACGGCTGCCTGGTCGCGCCGCGCGACCGCGAAGCGCTTGCGGCGGCGCTCGCGACGCTGATCGCCGATCCCGAGCGCCGCCTGCGCCTGGCCTGCGCGGGCGAGGCGCGGGTACGCGACGACTTCGCCATGAGCCGCGGGATCGACCGCCTCGCCGCCCGCTTCGGCGTGGCGGACTGAAACGGCGGGCGACCATGCGTATCGCCTTTTACGCCCCGCTCAAGGCGCCGGCGCACGCGGTTCCCTCGGGCGATCGCCGCATGGCCGGCATGATCATGGCGGCGCTCGCGACGGCGGGACACGATGTGACGCTCGCCTCGCAGCTGCGCGCCTACGAGGGCGCCGGCGACGCCGCCCGCCAGGCGGCGATCCGCGCCGCCGGCGTGGCCGAGGCCGAGGCGCTGGCGCAGCGCTACCGCTCGGCCTCCACCGCCGGGCGGCCGCACGCCTGGTTTACCTATCACGTCTATCACAAGGCGCCCGACTGGCTCGGTCCCGAGGTCAGCGACGCGCTCGCCATCCCCTACCTGATCGCCGAGGCGTCGTTCGCGCCCAAGCAGGCGAACGGGCCGTGGGCCGAAGGCCACGCCCGCGCCGCCGCGGCGATCGCCCGCGCCGACGCGGTGCTCGCCGTGACCCGCGACGACGCGGCCTGCCTCGAGCCGCTGGTGCGCGCGCCCGAGCGGCTGCTTGCGCTCGCTCCCTTCCTCGACCCGGCGCCATTCCGCGCCGCGCGGGCGATGCGCGCGGCGCAGCGGGCGCGCCTCGCCGCCGACCTCGGCCTCGACGCAACGGCGCCGTGGCTGCTCACGGTGGCGATGATGCGGCGCGACGAGAAGCGCGATTCTTACATCCGCCTCGCCGCGGCGCTGGCGCGCATCGCCGATCTCGACTGGCGCCTCGTGGTCGTCGGCGACGGGCCGGCGCGCGACGAGATCGCGGCGGCGTTCGCCGCGACGGGGGACCGCGTGGCTTTCGCGGGCGCGCAACCGGCGGACGCCGTGCCGGGCTTCTACGCCGCGGCCGACGTCTATGCGTGGCCGGCGGTGAACGAGGCCTACGGCATGGCGCTCCTGGAGGCGCAGGCGGCGGGGCTGCCGGTGGTCGCCGGCGCGGTGCGCGGCGTGCCCGAGGTGGTGCGCGACGGCGAGACCGGTGTGCTCGCGCCCGCCGGCGACGACGCCTTCGCCGCGGCGTTGCGCCGCGTGCTTGGCGATGCCGACCTGCGCGCGCGGCTCGGAGAGAGGGCGGCGGCGAACGTCGTCGAGCGGCACGGCATGACGACGGCGGCGCAGACGCTCGACCGCGCGCTCGCGCTCGCCGGAGCCGGCGGGTGACGCGGCTCGCGCTCATCCGCCACGCGGCGACGGCGTGGAACGAGGATGGCCGCATGCAGGGCCGCGCCGACATTCCGCTGAGCGTCGCCGGCCGGGCGGCCGCCGCAAGCTGGCGGCTGCCGCCCGATTGGGCGGACGCCGACTGGTTCTCGAGCCCGCTCGAGCGCGCCCGCGAGACCGCGCGGTTGATGGGGCTGTCGCCGGTCGGCGACGACCCCCGTCTCACCGAAATGGACTGGGGCGACTGGGAAGGACGCAGGCTCGCCGAGCTGCGCGCCGAGCTGGGCGCGGCGATGGCCGCGAACGAGGCGCGCGGGCTCGACTTCCGGCCCGACGGCGGCGAGAGCCCGCGCGACGTGCAGGCGCGCATCGCGCCGTGGCTCGCCGAGGTGGCGATACGCGGCCGTCCGGTCGCCGCGGTCACCCACAAGGGCGTGATCCGCGCCGTGCTCGCGCTCGCCAGCGGCTGGGACATGACCGGCAAGCCGCCGGCGCGGCTCGGCTGGGACTGCGCCCACCTATTCGCACTCGCGGGCGACGGCACCGCCGCTGTGGAGCGGCTCAATATTCCCCTGACGGCGTCGTGAGCGCACGTCGCGTCCTCATCCACGTCCAGCACCTGCTGGGAATCGGCCATCTCAAGCGCGCCGCCACCGTCGCGCACGCCTGCGCCGAGCGTGGTCTGCAGGTGACGCTCGCCAGCGGCGGCGCGCCGGTCGAGGGCCTCGATCTCGGCGACGCGAAGCTGGTGCAGCTTCCGGCGCTCGCCAGCCGCGACGAGACCTTCGCCACCCTCGTCGACGAGAACGGCCGGCGCATCGGCGATGCATGGCGCACGCGGCGCTGCGCCCGGCTGCTCGAACTGTTCGCCGCGGTGCGCCCGCACGTCGTCGTCATCGAGATGTTTCCGTTCGGGCGCCGCAAGCTCGGCTTCGAGCTGCTGCCGCTGCTCGAGGCCGCCCGTGTCGCCAGGCCGAAGCCGTGGATCGCCTCTTCGGTGCGCGACGTGCTCACCACCCGTCACCCGCGGCGCAGCGCCGAGGCGGCACGCTGGGCGCGGCAATACTTCGACGCCGTGCTCGTTCACGGCGACCCGATCGTGATTCGTTTCGAGGAAAGTTTCCCCATGGCCGCGGCGATCGCCGACAAGTTTGACTACACCGGTTACGTCGCCGGGCCCGCCGCCCGCCGCGGCAGCTCGCGCAGCCCCGGCTGGAACGAGGTCATCGTCTCGACCGGCGGCGGCGCGGTGGGCGAGACGCTGCTCAGGACGGCGCTCGAGGCGCGGCCGTTCTCGCGCTCGGCGGGCACCCTCACCTGGCGCCTGATCGCCGGCGAGAACCTGGCCGAGAACACCTTCGCGGCGCTCGTCGCGGCGGCGCCCGAGGGCGTCGTCGTCGAGCGCACGCGGCCCGATCTGGCGCGGTTGCTGGCGAATTGCGCGGTCTCGGTGTCGCAGGGCGGGTATAATACGGTGGTCGACGTGCTGCGCGCGCGGGCGCGGGCGGTGATCGTGCCCTTCGCACGCGAGAGCGAGACCGAGCAGGCTTTCCGCGCCGAGCGCCTCGAGGCGCTCGGGCTCGTGCGATGCGTCGACGAGCACGACCTCACGGCGGCGCGTCTCGTCGCCGCGGTCGATGCGGCGCTGGCCGGGCCGCGACCGCGCCCCGCCGCGGTCGCGCTCGACGGCGCCGAGCGCAGCGCCACGGCGATCGCGGGCTGGGCGGAACAGATCGATGATTGAGGGACCGAGCGCGGCCGTGAGCAGCCACCGTTACCCGAGGAACGCCATCATCGGCGATTACGGCCGCGCCGCGCTCGGCATGGCGCTCACGCTCGGCCCTTTAGCGTTTGTTAACGCGGCCTCCGTAGTGGTGTACGTTCTCGGGGGACTGGGTACGCTGTTCCTCGTGTTCGCCTTGCGCACCGCCTTCCGACACATGGTGCGTGTCGCGGTTTCGAACGATGAAATCCGGGTCGAAGGGCCGAAATCGGCGGTGTTGCGCTGGCAGGACCTTGACGGTATGACGCTCAACTACTATTCGACCCGACGCGACCGCGAGAAAGGATGGATGCAACTGATGCTCAAGGCTGCCGGGCGTACCCTCAAGTTCGACTCGTCGATCAGCGACTTCGAGGCCATCGCCCGCTGCGCCGTCAAAGCCGCTCGCGCCAACGGCGTAAGCCTGAACGAACGCACGCTGGCGAACGCGACGGCGCTGGGGATCGCCGTGGACAAGGGTGACGGGACCGCGGCGGGCAACTGATGCAGGACATCCTCAGGGTTCGCAACCTGAACGTCGAGTTCCGCGTTCACGAGGCGGTAATTACCGCGGTCGACGGCGTTTCCTTCTCGGTGCGCGCGGGCTCGACCGTCGCGCTGGTCGGCGAATCGGGCTCGGGCAAGTCGACGATCGCGCAAAGCATCATGGGAATCCTGCCCAAGGCGGGACGCATCGCCGCCGGCGAAATCCTGTTCAGCGATCCCGACCGTCCGGGCGAGATCGTCGACATCGCCAAGCTCGGCCCCAACGACCGCAGGATGCGGGCGGTGCGCGGCGGTCGCATCTCGATCATCTTTCAGGAGCCGATGACCTCGCTGTCGCCGCTGCACACCATCGGCGACCAGGTGAGCGAGGCGTTGCACCTGCACCGCGACGTCGATCGCCGCAGGGGCCGCGAACTCACCATCGAGATGCTGCGCCTGGTCGAGTTCCCCGACCCGGTCAAGGCGCTCAAGACCTACCCGTTCGAACTCTCGGGCGGCCTGCGCCAGCGGGCGATGATCGCGATGGCGTTGATCTGCCGCCCGGCGCTCCTGATCGCCGACGAGCCGACGACCGCGCTCGACGTCACCATCCAGGCGCAGATCCTCAAATTGATGAGGGACCTGCAGCGCGAGCTGGGCATGGCCGTCCTCATCATCACCCACGACCTCGGCGTCGTCGCCAACGTCGCCGAGGAGATTGTGGTGCTCTATCAGGGCAAGGTGATGGAGCGCGGCTCGCTCGAAGACATCTTCCACCGCCCCGGGCACCCGTACCTCAAGGCGTTGTTGCGCGCGGTGCCGCGCTTCGGCATGGAGCCGGGAGAGCGGCTGGTGCCGATCCGCCAGATCAGCCCGGGCGAGGCACGGCTGCTGCGCCAGCGGGACTCGACGGCGGTCGCCATCGACGGACCGCTGCTCAGCGTGCGCCACGTGAGCAAGCGCTTCACCCTGCGCAAGTCGGGGTTCTTCGGCGGCACCGAGGACGACGCGCTCACCGCCGTCGACGACGTCAGCTTCGATATCCGTCGCGGCGAATGCCTCGGCCTGGTCGGCGAATCGGGCTGCGGCAAGACCACGGCGAGCAAGCTGATCATGCGCGCCCTGAGCGTCGACACGGGCGAAATCGTTTACAACGATCGCGGCAACGTGGTCGACGTGCTGCGCCTCGACGGCGACGCGCTCATGGACTACCGGCGCAAGGTGCAGTTCATCTTCCAGGACCCGTTCGGCTCGCTCAACCCGCGCATGACCGTGTTCGACATCATCAGCGAACCGCTCGTCATCCACGGCGTCGGTACGTCGGAAGAGCGCGCCGAGATGGTCAAGGAGCTGATGCGCGTGGTCGGCCTCGACGTGCGATTCTTAAGGCGCTACCCGCACAGCTTCTCGGGCGGCCAGCGCCAACGCATCGGCATCGCCCGGGCGCTCGCGCTCAAGCCCGAGCTCCTGATCTGCGACGAGCCGGTGTCCTCGCTCGACGTCTCGATCCAGGCGCAGATCCTCAACCTGCTCAAGGATCTGAAGAGCGATCTCGGCCTTACCTACCTGTTCATCTCGCATAACCTGGCGGTGGTCGACTACATGGCCGACCGCATCGCCGTCATGTGCCGCGGTCGCCTGGTCGAAGTGGCGGAACCCGACACCCTGTTTCGCAACCCGGTGCATCCCTACACCCGCGCCCTGCTCACCGCGGTGCCCTACCCCGACCCCAGCCGCAAGCTCGATTTCAGCACGTTCGTATCGGGCAAGGTGGAGGAGCCCGAGGCCTGGCCCGCGCCCTTCGCCGTGAGCGCGGAAATCCCGTGGCGCATGGTCGAGGTGGGCGATGGCCATTTCGTGCGCGCGGCCGCCGACGCCGACCCGGCGGAGTTCGCGCCGTGAGCGCGGCCCGCCTCGCCGCCGCCGCGGTTGTGGTCATGTCGATGGCCGGCGCCCTGGTGCCGGCCGCGGCGCAGACGACGCCGGTCGAGACGCCGATGCTCGCGCCCCGCGTCGCCGCGGGCGAGCTTCCCCCGGTGAGCGAGCGCCTTCCGACGCCGCCGGTCGTCGTCGCCTTCGACGGCGAGCAGCGGAGCCTCGGGCAACACGGCGGCGAACTCAAGCTGCTCATGGGCAAGCAGAAAGACATCCGCATGATGATGGTGTACGGCTACGCCCGCCTCGTCGGCTACAACACCGATTTCGAGATCGTCCCCGACCTTCTCGAGCGCGTCGACGTCGAGGACGGCCGGGTG